>NZ_LZMO01000274.1:0-13501 GCF_001665715.1 Gordonia sp. 852002-10350_SCH5691597 | reverse complement strand
GCGCCAGCGACCTGCTCAGAGCACTCGCATCGCCCATGCGGATCGCCATCGTGCTCGCGCTGCAGGAAGACGCCCGCTGCGTGCACGAGCTGGTCGGCTCGCTCGGCGTGAGCCAGCCCCTGGTCAGCCAACACCTGCGCGTACTGAAGGACGCGGGCGTCTTCCTGCAGCGCGAGCACGATGGCGATCCGCATGGGCGATGCGAGTGCTCTGAGCAGGTCGCTGGCGGCCTCGCGCGCAGCAACGTCGCGGGCGCCGACGCTGCGCGAGCCGAGGTCGTCTGAACACTGGCCGCGAGTTCCCATCCCTCCATCTTAAAGGAAGTGGTTGTCATTTGTGGTCGACGCCCCACTGGTTGCATTGCCCGCGCCAGGGGATGCGCGACGGCGCTGGTCAGGCGTCGTCGGCCGACGGCTAGGCTGTAAGGGTTGCCGGCCTGCGCGTCGGCGAGAAGTTTGTGACCTGTCCCAACGTCCGTGGAGAAAGATCCCTGTGGCCTCCCGCCCGTCGAATGCTGCCCCTGCCAAAGTCGAAGCCGTCGTCAACCTCGCCAAGCGTCGGGGTCTTGTGTACCCGAGCGGCGAGATCTACGGCGGGACACGGTCGGCATGGGACTACGGCCCGCTTGGAGTGGAGCTCAAGGAGAACATCAAGCGGCAGTGGTGGCGGAGCATGGTCACCAGTCGTGACGACGTCGTCGGACTCGATTCGTCGGTCATCCTCCCGAGGCCAGTGTGGGAAGCCAGTGGTCACGTCGAGGTCTTCACCGATCCGCTCGTCGAATCGCTCTACACCCACAAGCGCTACCGCGCCGACCACCTGATCGAGGCCTACGAGGTCAAGCACGGCCACCCGCCCGAGAACGGTCTTGCCGACATCAACGACCCGGAGACGGGCCAGCCGGGCAATTGGACCGAGCCGCGTGCGTTCAGTGGCCTGATGAAGACCTATCTGGGGCCCGTCGACGACGAGGAGGGGCTGCACTACCTCCGTCCGGAGACCGCGCAGGGAATCTTCGTCAACTTCAAGAACGTCATGACGACCTCGCGCAAGAAGCCGCCGTTCGGTATCGCGCAGATCGGCAAGAGTTTCCGCAACGAGATCACCCCGGGCAACTTCATCTTCCGCACCCGCGAGTTCGAGCAGATGGAGATGGAGTTCTTCGTCAAGCCGGGTGAAGACGAGGAATGGCACCAGTACTGGATCGATCAGCGATTCGCCTGGTACACCGATCTCGGTATCAATCCGGAGAATCTGCGGCTGTACGACCACCCCAAGGAAAAGCTGTCGCACTACTCCAAGCGCACCGTCGACGTCGAGTACAAGTTCGGCTTCTCGGGTAACCCGTGGGGCGAACTCGAAGGCGTCGCCAATCGCACCGACTTCGATCTGTCCACCCACGCCAAGCATTCGGGTGAAGACCTGTCGTTCTTCGACCAGGCGACGGGCGAGCGCTACACCCCGTATGTGATCGAGCCCGCAGCTGGTCTGACCCGCTCGGTGATGGCATTCCTGTGCGACGCGCTGACCGAGGAAGAGGTGCCGAACGCCAAGGGCGGCACCGACACCCGCACCGTGCTCCGGCTCGATCGTCGACTTGCCCCGGTGAAGGTGGCGGTGTTGCCTCTCTCGCGCAACGAGAAGCTGTCACCGAAGGCCAAGGATCTCGCCGCAGAGTTGCGCAAGTACTGGAACGTCGACTTCGACGACGCACAGGGGATCGGCAAGCGGTACCGCAGGCAGGACGAGGTCGGAACGCCGTTCTGCGTAACGGTCGATTTCGACACCCTCGACGATCAGGCCGTCACGATTCGCGAACGCGACACGATGAGCCAGGAGCGCATCGCGTTGGACCGCGTCGTCGAATATCTGGGGAGCAAACTGCTCGGGGCGTGACGTCGGGTCGCGGGTCGGTCGTTGAGTAGGCCTGACCTGCGGTGGTCTGTCACAATTGAGGAGATTTGCCGTGCGCGGCCGGACACGGGGTCCGACCGGGCGGCGAGGAGAGTGAGTGGAGTCGTGGCGGTCAGCGGGAAAGTCGTTCATTACGACACGAATAGAGGATTCGGATTCTTGGCCCCGGAGTCGGGCGGTGCCGATGTGTTCTTGCACATCAATGACATCGACATCGACGAGGATTCGTTGAAGCCAGGTGCCAAGGTCTCGTTCGACATCGAGGAAACCGATCGCGGAGCCAAGGCGGTCAACGTCGCGGTCACCGAAGAAGCGCCGGCCGACGAGTCGGGATCGGGGCGCCCGCATCGTCGCGATTCGCACGATCACCACGGTCGCTCACACGGTTCCGATCGCTCGCATGGAGCTGACCGTCGACGTCCGCGCGGAGGCGGCGGGTCACTCGATTCGGCGGCGTTCACCGAGGAGATCACCGAACTGCTCCTCGACGCCTCCGGCGACCTGACTGCCAAGCAGATCGTCGCCATCCGTCAGCGCGTCACCGACTTCGCGGTCGGTCGGGGCTGGGTGCTTGACTAGTACCCCGCTCTCTGGCCGGACCGGTATACCTCCGACTGCCGAGTACGGCGAGGAGGCCGTCGAGCGCATCGTTCGCGAGGGTGCGAAGACGGCCAGCCTGCCCGGCACCAGGACAGATCACCGCAGTGAGTACGCGCGTGACCGTGCGCGCGTACTCCATTCGGCCGCATTGCGTCGGCTCGCCGACAAAACCCAGGTCGTCGGACCACGCGAGGGCGACACTCCGCGTACCCGTCTCACGCATTCGCTCGAGGTCGGGCAGATCGGGCGGGGGATCGCGATCGGTCTCGGCTGCGAACCGGACCTCGTCGAACTCGCGGGTCTCGCCCACGACATCGGGCATCCGCCGTACGGACACAACGGCGAACGAGCGCTTGACGAGGTCGCCGTCGACATCGGTGGGTTCGAGGGCAATGCGCAGAACCTGCGCATTCTCACGCGGCTCGAACCGAAACTCCTCGACGCCAACGGCGCGTCCGCGGGTCTGAACCTGACTCGCGCGTCGCTGGACGCGACTCTCAAATACCCGTGGCTGCGTCGGCCACCGGCCCGCAAGTTCGGAGCATACGACGACGACGCCGATACCCTGGCGTGGGTTCGGCAGGGTGCGCCCGGCGATCGGCAGTGCATTGAAGCGCAGGTCATGGACTGGTCGGACGATGTCGCGTATTCGGTACACGACCTCGAAGACGGCGTCATCGCCAACCGCATCGATCTCCGGTCACTCGGCGACCCGGACGATCAACGCACGCTGGCGGCGATTGGCGTCGCAGAATTTCCCGAGCTCGAACCGGAACCGCTGATCGACGCCGCGGGCAGGCTCTCTCAGATGGACATCGTGCGGGCGGTCGGGGTGTTCGACGGCAGTCTCGACGCGTCGGTGCGGCTCAAGAGACTCACGAGTGAACTCATCGGCAGGTTCGCGTCCGCCGCCATCACGGGTACCCGAGGACAGGTCGGCGGGCGGTCGATTTCTCGCTACGACGCCGACCTGACGGTGCCACCGCTGATCGCTGCCGAGGTTGCGATCCTCAAGACCTTGGCACTGCGATTCATCTTCTCCAACGAACGCCACAAGTCGCACCAGGCACGCCAACGCGAGCGCATACACCGGGTCGCCGGGTGGTTGATGGCCGCGGCCCCCGGGGGACTCGATCCGATCTTCGTCCCGACCTGGCAGGCCGCCGAGACCGACGCCGCGCGACTGCGTGTCATCGTCGACCAGATCGCCTCGATGACCGAGGGACGCCTCGAACGGATGGACAAACAGAACTCCGGCGCCCAGGCGCACCTGGGCTGATACTACTGGCCGGATGAGTTCCCGGCGTTGACGGCGTCGAGCTTCTCCGCCAGCGCCTTCTTGGTGACCGCGCCGGTGGTGAACTCCGGCAACCTGTCGACAGGCACCGAGCCGATCATGGCGAGCAGCCCCGGGCCGTCGGCCTCGGTCACGTCGGGGAAGGAGCTCTTGACCAATTCGGTCAACGCGTCCTTGCCGCTGGGGACTGAAACCACCTCGGCGATCGTCGAATTGGTGGTCAGTGGGACGGAGATCTCGTCTCCCTTGACCTCGACGTCGGCGTGCAGGCGGATATCGCGACTCGACGCTCCCACGTCGATCCGATACGTTCCGCCTTCGACGAGGAAATCGTGGACGCGAACATCCCAGTACGCCAACGCCTCTCGCGGCACGCTGATGGTCACGCGCTGCTCGTCGCCCGCCTTGACGTCGACGCTCGCGAACGCCTTCAGTTCGCGCACCGGCCGCGAGACCGACGACGTCTCGATGCCTGAATACACCTGCACGACCTCGCGTCCGTCGACCTTGCCGACGTTCGCGACGGTCACCTCGACGGTCAGACCGTCGACATCCTGGGTGACCGAGAGGTCGCGGTAGTCGAAGTCGGTGTAGGTCAAGCCATGTCCGAACGGATAGGAGACGTTCATTCTGCGCGCGTCGTACCAGCGGTAGCCGATGAACAGTCCCTCGCCGTAGGTGACGTGTTGGAACTCGCCGGGAAAGTTCAGGTAGCTCGGGTTGTCCTCGAGACGCAGCGGAATGGTCTCCGACAGTCGCCCGGACGGATTGACGCTGCCGAACAGAACGTCGGCGATGGCGCCTCCGCCCGCCTGTCCGAGGAGCGCGCCGTCGAGGATCGCGGGCGCCAGGAGCGGCGCGACGCGGATTACTCCGCCGCGTGAGAGCACCACGGCCGTACGAGGATTCACGGCCAGTACCGCTTCCGCGAGTTCTAGCTGATCGGAGGGAAGGTCGATGGTGGTCCGGTCGAATCCCTCCGACTCCTGGTGCTCGGCGAGTCCGAGGAACAGCACGACGTTGGTCGCAGATCGCGCCGCGGCGACGGCATCGGAAATGAGGTCGCTGCGGTTCTGAGAATCGTTGTCGTCGGTGGTGTATCCGGCGGCGTAGACGACTTCGGAGCCGGCGTGCCGCTTGATCTCGTCGAGCGGGATGTCGACCTTGGTGGCGTTGACCTTCGACGACCCGCCGCCCTGATAGCGCGGTTGCGCGGCCATCGTGCCGATGACGGCCAATTTTTCGGAGCTGTCCAAGGGAAGAAGGTTGTCGTCGTTGCGCAACAACACGATTGCCTGCGCCGCGGCCTCACGCGCCAGCGAGTGATGGGCGTCGACGTCGAATGTGCCGTTCTCCGAACGGATGTGCGGTGCTGCTCGTTCGACGAGCGTGATCATCCGGTCGGCAGACTCCTGCAGTGCCTGCGGGTCGAGGCGGCCGTCGTCCACGGCAGCCGCCACGTCGTCGTCGAGTTCGTCGCCCCCGAACGGCATCATCAGGTCGAGTCCGGCGGCCACCGAGCGAACGCGGTCGATCACGGCACCCCAGTCGCTGATCACCACGCCGTCGAATCCCCATGTGTCTCGGAGGATTTCGGTGAGTAGCTCGCGGCTCTCGCTCGCGTGGATACCGTTGATCCGGTTGTACGAGCACATCACCGTCCACGGTCGTGCGGTGCGGACGATGTGGCCGAACGCTCGAAGGTACAGCTCGTGCAGTGTGCGCTCGTCGATTGCGGCGCTCACCCGCATGCGATCGGTCTCCTGGTTGTTGGCCGCGAAGTGCTTGAGCGAGGCACCCACGTCGACGCTCTGCACGCCGCGTACCCATGCTTCGCCGAATCTTGCCGAGAGAACCGGGTCCTCGGAGTAGTACTCGAAGTTGCGGCCGCCGAGCGGGGAGCGCTTGAGGTTGATGCCGGGGCCGAGAACGACCGAGACCTGGCGGGCGAGTGCCTCGGTGCCGATGGCCTTGCCGATGCGGTCCGCGAGGTCGGGGTTCCAGGTCTGGGAGAGTCCGACAGCGGGCGGGAAGCAGGTCGCGGGAACGCTCTCCGACAAGCCCAGGGCGTCGGAGGAGCCCTCTTGTTTGCGCAGTCCGTTCGGGCCGTCCGTCATTGCGATTGACGGCAGGTCGCCCTCGGACTTGGTCTGCCAGAAGTTCTTGCCGCTGGTGAGTCGGGCCTGCTCTGCGGTGGACAACGACGATGTAGCCATAGGTGCTCCTCGGTGCGACGACTCGGCCCCCCGTTTTCGACCGTAGCCGATCCGTCCTCGGAAGCCGTGCGGGTTGGGCGCAGTCTCGCGCGCTTGTGGATGTAGCGGACGAGGCGAGCCGCAGAGGTCACTACACTGGGCACGTGGCAGGCCGAATTCCCGATCGTGACATCACGGCAATCCGTGAACAGACACGCATCGAGGAGATCATCGGCGACTACGTCGCACTGCGTCCGGCAGGTGCCGACCGACTCAAGGGACTGTGTCCCTTTCACGACGAGAAGACGCCGTCGTTTCACGTCCGTCCCCATCACGGTCATTTCCACTGCTTCGGATGCGGCGAGGGTGGCGACGTCTACAGCTTCTTGCAGAAGCAGGAGCACGTCAGCTTTGTCGAGGCCGTCGAGCAACTCGCCGACCGGATCGGATATCAGATCCACTACGAGGGTGGCGGGACGTCGGTCGCACGTGATCGTGGAACCCGCGCCCGCCTGGTAGCTGCCAACGCCGCCGCGCAGAAGTATTACGCCGAGCAGTTGCGAACCCCCGACGCGCAGATTGCGCGCGACTACCTCACCGAACGGAACTTCGACGCCGCTGCGGCGTCGACCTTCGGCTGCGGATACGCCCCCGCAGGCTGGGACACGATGACCAAGGCGTTGCTGTCGCAGGGCTTCGAGTTCGCCGAGTTGGAGGCGGCCGGCCTGTCGAAGCAGGGCCGCAAGGGGCCCATCGACCGATTCCATCGCCGTCTGCTGTGGCCGATCCGCAATCTCGGTGGAGACATCATCGGTTTCGGTGCGCGCAAGCTGTTCGACGACGACAACCTCGGCAAGTACATGAACACGCCGGAGACCATGCTGTACAAGAAGTCTCAGGTATTGTTCGGCCTCGATCACGCCAAGAAGAACATCGCCAAGAGTCATCAGGTCGTCGTGGTCGAGGGATACACCGACGTGATGGCGATGCATCTGTCCGGGGTGACGACTGCCGTCGCTTCGTGTGGCACCGCATTCGGTGAGGATCACCTGGCGCTGATCCGTCGTCTGATGATGGACGACTCGTACTTCCGCGGTGAGGTGATCTACACCTTCGACGGCGACGCGGCCGGAAAAGCTGCGGCGCTCAAGGCTTTTGAGGGCGAGCAATCCATCGCGGGCCAGACCTTCGTCGCCATCGCGCCGGAGGGTATGGACCCATGCGAGTTGCGGCAGAACAGGGGAGACACCGCGGTCCGGGATTTGATCGCGCGTCGGGTGCCGATGTTCGAGTTCGCCATCAAGGCCCTGCTGGCCGGGTTTGATCTGAACACCGCGGAGGGTCGTGTCCACGCACTGCGCGACACGGTGCCTGTGGTGGCCCGCATCAAAGATGTCGCACTGCGCGACGAGTACGCCCGTCAGCTCGCCGGTTGGGTTGGCTGGGAAGAAGTCGGGCAGGTTCTCGCGCGGGTGCGTGAGGAGGGTGCGCGCGTCGCTCGGGTGAACGGACGTGCATCGGCGTCTGGGCGTGGGCGACAGATGCGTCGTGACCGTCCCGAAGCGGAGAAGGCGCCGGGACCCGGGCGACCCAACCCGGATGACCCTCGCCTGTGGCCGCAGCGCGAGGCGCTCAAGGCGGCACTGCAGTACCCGGCAATCGCAGGAACCGTCTTCGATTCGCTGCCCGAGGAGTGCTTCACAGAACCCGCCTACACCGTCGTGCGAAATGCGATGTCGGCGTTGGGTGGCACGTCGTCGGGGATGGGCGGCACCGAGTGGATCGACGCCGTCAACCACGAGGTGGACAACCCGGTCGTCGGGCCGATGGTGACCGAGCTCGCTGTCGAACCGATGCCGGTCAGCGAGCAGAACATCTCGCGCTACATCGGCAGTGTGCTTGCCCGACTGCAGGAGGTCTGGGTCGGCGCGCAGATCGCCGACATCAAGTCACGGCTGCGCCGCATGGCTCCAGGTGACGACCCCGACGGCTATCACGCGGTGTTCGGCGACCTCGTGGCGTTGGAGGCGTATCGACGCAGTCTGCTCGAGCAGGCCGTCGACCCTGTCGTCGACGCCGGATGACGGTGGTCAGGCGGCGTTGAGCCTGCCGCCGGGTCGCAGTTCCTCGGGGAACATCGGCCGGTGCGGGTCCTCGGAGTTGTATCGGCAGCCACCGGAGTACGTGTGGGGGCCTTCGCAGCGGTCGGGCGTAGGGCGCGGGCGTCCCCAGATGTGGTCTGCACTCATCAGTTCGCCTCCTCGGGCTCGGACAGTGGGCGACGGCGGCGCTGCGACGGCGAAGCGACCGGGATTCTCGGCGCGATGGCCTACCGAAAGTATGGGGCGACACCTGACCGATCGGCCAGTTGACGCGAGGTTTCACTCGTGGTTGCGCGAATGTGGGTCGGGTCACCGGGCGGGCGGTTCGGCTGCAACGGGGGAGAGACGACCCGCGAGAGTCTGGGCGAAGAGGCCGTGCGGTAATCTCCCACCGGGCATGTGCCCGAACGGGGCGGTAGCTCAGTTGGTTAGAGCCGCGGACTCATAATCCGTAGGTCGCGGGTTCGAGCCCCGCCCGCCCCACGCACGACTGATTTCGGTGGAGGTCCTGGCTTTCGGTAGGAGAACGCCTGGACTGACGATGTGCTCGCTACGCCCGGCACTGGTTCCGGTGTAGATCAACCGGACCAAACCCCTCTCCGCCACGTCGTACTCGGAGTGCTCGTTGTCGAATCCTGCGGTAAGTTCTACGCACACTGAGTCAGACATGGAGATGTCACCGGGGCAGACTCTTGGCGTTTTGGGGGAATCGATGGATCGTCGTGCCTTTCTGAAGATGAGTATTGCGGGGGCTGCGGCCGGAGGAATTGCTGAGATATTCGGGGCTGGAAAGGTGCTGGCTGCGCCTTCGGCTCACGGACGGTACGAATCGGTCGTGCCGGAGATATTCATGCCTGTTCCGGCGCCAAGGCAACACTCTGAGGCCATCGTTATCGGAAGCGGATTCGGCGGCTCTGTCAGTGCGCTCAGGTTGGCCGAGGCCGGAATTCAGACGACGCTTCTCGAGCGTGGTTCTCGGTGGCCAACAGACCCGTGGCGGGACATCTACGGATCATCGGATGGCAGGATGTTCTGGCATCCGAGTAAGTCGCTGGCCGAGAAGTCGCTGACTTCTACTTTGGCGATTCCGGCATACGCAGAAACCTTGGGATCGATGGCGTCAGTTGATGACTTCGGTGGACTCTTCGAGGTGAGTTGGCACAACAATTCGGTTCTCATGTGCGGCGCGGCGGTCGGCGGGGGCTCGGTGGTGTATATCGGGATCACGGCGCAGTCGCTGAGGGTGCCATTCGACCAGGTGTTTCGCGGCGTTGTTGACTACGACGAAATGGCGCGCATCTGGTATCCGAAGGCTCTTGCGGGCCTCGGCGCGACGACCGTGCCCTCGGATGTGTACCGGCACTCCAGCTTTGACAATGCCCGCGATTTTTGGCGAGTAGCGAAGAATGCGAAGTACAGTCCCTACTTCGTGCCAGGAAACTGGCGGTGGAATGTGGTGCGCGACGAAATTGCCGGCCGTGCGAAGCCGATGACCATCACTAGCGCTGGTGCACGATCGAATGGTTCGTTGAACTCGCTGACATTCACTTACATTCCGCGCGCAGAAAGTACTGGCAAGGCCACAGTGCATCCCCGGCACCAGGTCAACGATATTCATATTGAGAGGTCTGGGCGATTTGTACTCGATGTGGACTATTTAAGCCCGTACGGCGATGTGTTGGCCAAGCGAATACTGACAACTGACCGACTCGTGGTGGCTGCGGGCAGCCTCAACACCAACAGGCTCTTGGTCAAAGCGCGTGATAGTGGGACATTGCCCAATCTGAATGAGTACATTGGCGCTGCTTGGGGAAATAACGGTAATGCCAATTTCGATGTCGCGGTCAGTGGTAAGAAGAAGGACCAATCTGCGGTGGGCGCTGTTGGCTTCTTCGATACTGAGGGTCACTATGCGCGATGTGTCGTCAACAGCACATATTCCTTGGGGCCGATGGAATCGGTCGTTGCTGCGTCGAATACATCTGTGATAAAGGCGGGATTGACCTCAGTCGATCCCACGCGCGGCGTTTTTCGCTACCGACGCGACTCTGGAACCGTCGTCCTTGACTGGCCGGCGGGAGGTAACGGCGGCGTTGCGGCAAATTCGATGAGGATCGCTCACCGACTCGCAGATCGGTCCGGTCTCCCGGTTGACGCTGTCGTGTACGAGCCCGACCTCATGTGGGCTCACGGACTAGGCGGCGCCGATCTCGGCACCGCATGCGATGCGTACGGACGGGTCAAGGGGTACAAGAACCTCTACGTCAACGATGGTGCGATGATCCCGGGCTCGGCAGGGGCGTCGAACCCGACGCTCACGATCACTGCGGTAGCGGAACGAAATATCGCACACATCATCTCCCAAGGCGGGTAGCGGGAGCCAGCGTCGCAGAAAGCAGTGCGTTCGGGGCGCTGCGAGGCCGGATGCGCTACGCGATCTAGCAGGCGTTTTGTTGAGCTGGGGTCCGATACGCTAGAGTCAGCGTTCGGTTCTGGTGCTCTTCGCGGCGCCCGAATCGAGAGCAATCCCCCATAGCTCAATTGGCAGAGCATTCGACTGTTAATCGAACGGTTACTGGTTCGAGTCCAGTTGGGGGAGCAAGAAAACCGCCTGTTCTCAGGCGGTTTTTTGCTTTGATGGGCGTGCTAAGTGCCAGATGAGTGCCAGACGCTGGGAGCAGAACGGTGTACCCGGCAGCGGCGTGGGCCGGGTGGCGAGCGGAACGTCGTTATCAAGGCTGACACCCTACGAGCGGCCGCGCGTCAACGCGGTGCGCGTAACAACCCAGGCTTAGGGTCGTCGTCGAGTTCGTCGCGCTTCCTCGTCGATGATCCCGTCACCATCCGTCACGGTCATCGTGACGGCAGCGGGCGCCGTCGAGGACACATCGAAGTCACCGACCGCTCAGGCCTCCACGGACGTACCGGTATGTCGTGCTCCCAACTGGACTCGAACCAGTAGACCGCGTTTCGTCGTCCCCCGGGGGCGACGGAGACTCGACCAAATACCCTGTCGTGGGCGTGGAGCTGGTTCTAACGTTGATCGTGACCAACACTTCCGTCGGACAGCGACGGAAGGTGGGAGTGTCGAGGAGGTCAACGCCGTGTCAACGCATTCACCGCTCTTCTATGTACTTCCCGGACTGGCAATCGCGATGGGACTCATCTTCGCCGCTGCAGGTATCGGTGACATCGCCAACTACGGTGGCGGGGTCGCCGCCTGGCTCTACACGATCTTCGGCCTTGCGGTCGTGGTGGTGGGGGCGGGAGTGGTCGCAGTCGGCAAGGGCGGTTCGTCGGAGTAGCGTCGCGCGCCAGGAATTTTGCGGGTGTCCGATTTGCTAGTATTGACATAGTCAATGCTGACACCCGGACGAGGCGTGCCGTACCCGGCCAGCGACAAGACGGCGCTCGGAGGTTCGACGTCTCGTGTCGTGGATCGTGTTGATCATTTCTGGTGTTCTCGAAGCTGTATGGGCGACCGCTCTCGGTAAGTCGCACGGGTTCACCCAGATCGTCCCCACAATTGTTTTCGCCGTCGCGCTCATCGGATCGATGGCCGGGCTGGCGTTTGCGTTGCGGGAGTTGCCAACTGGTACCGCCTACGCGATCTGGGTGGGTATCGGAGCCGCGCTGACAGTTACGTATGCGATGGTGACCGGTGCGGAATCAGCATCCCTGATCAAGGCCGGCTTGATCTTTCTCATCATCGTCTCCGTGGTCGGCCTCAAGCTCGCCCACTGAGTTGCGGCCGTAGGGCCGGGTGCCGACGCTCGACGAAGGAAATCACTAGCCTCGGGTTCATGGCGATGAACAAGGAACAACGGCAAGCATTTCTCGCGCAGCCGCACATCGGCGCGCTCTCGATAGAGGCGGGCGCCGACCGCGCGCCCCTGGTGGTGCCGATCTGGTATCAGTACAGTCCCGGCGGCGACCTGTGGTTTTTGACAGGTGCCGAGTCACGCAAGATCTCGCTGTTGCGTGCAGCCGGGCGCTGCACCGTCATGGCCGAGGTGGTCTCGCCAACGATTGCTTACGCCGCGGTGTCGGGTCAGGTGATCGACTACGTCGACGGAACCAAGGACGATCTCGTCGAGATGGCGACGCGGTATCTGCCCGCCGACAAAGTCGCGGGCTACGTCGAATTCGCCACCTCTGAGCACGGTACGCAGACGAAAGTCGTTGTGCGACCGCAACAGTGGGTCGCGTCAGACCTGGGTTCGGTTTGAGCCGGTTGCGCCCCAGATGCCGCTCTGTTCGAGGTGGCGAGTCAAACGTGCAGCGCCATCGGTGAATTGGCGACGCGTCTGCGCCACCGCCTCGTCGACGTCGGATGAACGGTAGGCGTCGATCAGTCGTTCATGGCTGTCGACCGCGGTGTACCCCCACTCGGGGTCGTTGGCGTAGAGCCGTGCGGGTGTGTACCGCGTTGCCGCTAGGAGGAACCATGCCAACTTGGTGCCTCCCGCGATGACGTTGTGCGCGCGGTGAAACTCGAACTCCGCCTCGATGACGCCATTCTCATCGCCACTCTCGACGGCTGTGCGCAGTCGTCGCGTCCACCACTGCAACTCGTCGAGGTCGTCGGATGTCACCGCGGCTGCCGTGCGCAGAGCGAGCCGCACCGCGATCTCGCCCTGCAGCCAGAACAGGTCGTCGACGTCGACACGGTCGAGCGGACCGACGCGATATCCGCGGTGCGGCTCGAGGTCGACCATGCCCTCGCCACGCAGGGTCAGCAACGCCTCGCGCACAGGGGTCACACTGACGCCCAGCTCGGCTGCGACGTCGTCGAGCCTGATGAATTCGCCGGGTCTGATGTCGGCGGTCATGATGCGGTGTCTCAGGTGCGCGGCAACCTCTTCGGACAGTTGAGGGCGCCGAGGAATCCGTCGCGGCGCCCTCGACCCGTCAGAGTCCGAAGGTCTTGCCGATGATGTCGCGCTGGATCTCATTGGTGCCACCGTAGACCGTCGAGATGATCGCGCCACGCATCAAGCGCTCGGCGTCGAATTCCGTTGCGTAGCCGTAGCCTCCCATCATCTGCATGGCATCGATGGTCATGCGCTTGGAGGTTTCGGTGGCTTTGAGTTTTGCCATCGAGGCCTCGCGGGGGAGGAGCTTGGTGGGATTGTCGTCGGCGAGGTGGGCAACGGCTGGAATCAACTCATGGCCGGACTCAACACCGAGCGACTCATCCTCGCGGCCATGCAACTCGGTGTGGCCGAGCGATCATTTGCCGACACACTGGCGTTCATCACCGAGCGCAAACAGTTCGGGCGTCCCATTGGGTCGTTCCAGGTTCTGCGGCATCGCATGGCCGCGAGGATGAGTCGCTCGGTGTTGAGTCCGGCCATGAGTTGATTCCAGCCGTTGCCCACCTCGCCGACGAC
>NZ_LZMO01000273.1:0-14867 GCF_001665715.1 Gordonia sp. 852002-10350_SCH5691597 | reverse complement strand
CGCCTGGTCGACGACATCCCCGTGCACCTCGGACACGTCGGCGAGACCCAGCATCCGGAAGGCGAGCGGCTCGTCCCGATGGAAGCGCACATACTCCTCGAACGCCGCGCGAGCCGTCGGCGCCCCACCACCGGTTCCCTCGACGCTGCGCCGCATCCGTTCGGCGTGGTCGCGCGACGACGACGTCGAACCACCGCGACATCGCTGCCGCAGCCATCACGCGGGTCGTCGACTCGACGTCGGCGAGGTCGGCGCTGACCTGATCGGGACCACCCGGACCCAGCGCGCCGACGAGTTCGGTGCGGTAGGCGGTGTCGTCGAGCCAGGTGGCGAAGAGTGGGGAGTCGACTTCGAGATGGAACTGCAGGCCGTAACTCGGGCCGAGACGGAACGCCTGGTTGGGGTAGGCGTCCGACGACGCGAGCAGCGTCGCGCCTTCGGGTAGTTCGAATGTGTCGTAGTGCCACTGCATGCAGTCGAAAGTCTTGTCCGACAGGTCTTTCCAGACAGGGTCGACGACGCCGTCCGGGGTCCAGGTGACCTCCGAGATACCGATCTCGGGGGCAGGTCCCGTGCTGACCTTCGCATCAGCCGCCCTCGCGAGCAACTGAGATCCGAGGCAGACTCCCCAGATCGGTACATCCTCGGCCAGTGCCCGTCGCAGGAACTCGATCTCGTCGTCGATCCACGGATGGGTCGGGCCGTCGTTGGCTCCCATTCCGCCGCCCATCACTGCGATGGCGTCGAACGACGCAGGGTCGTCGGGAAACGTGTCGCGCTCGGCTCGCAACGTGGTGACCTCGGCGTCGTGTGGAAGACCGCCCGCGTACGTGCCGAGTGATTCGCACTCGGCGTGCCTGATCTCGAGCAGTCGCAGCGTCGTCACTTCTCCTGCGCCTTGGTTGCTGTCGGTTCCGTGGCTTCAGTGTCTGCGGTTGATTCCTTGGGTACGACGATCACCGGGGCTGTGGTCCAGCGCAGAATGCGTGCGGCCGTCGTGCCGAGGAAGACGCGATTGTCGGCGCCCAGGTGCCCCGAGCCGACAGCGACGATGTCGTTGGCGTCCCACGGGAGATTGGCGAGCGCTTCGTCGAGGGTGTCGCCATCGGCGACGAGGACGTCCACCTCGAGGTCGACGTCGAGCTGGTCACGGGTGTGTTCGAGGAGCTTCCGCGCAACGTCGACCTGTTGCTTGCGCACCGCGAGGCTGGTGTCGTCGACCGTTGGGTCCAGTGACACCAACGAGAGCAGACGTACGTCGATCGACGCGGCTTCGGCGAAGCGGATGGCGAACGGGAGGGGGTCGCTGGCCGACTTCTTGACCGGCACGGCGACGGTGATCATGTCGATCACGACGTCGGAGCGACGCGCGTATCCACGCGGCGCCAGCGCGACGGGCAGGGGAGAGGAATGCAGCAACTCGGTACTCACCGTGCCGAGAGCGTGACGCGAGATGATGCCGTCGCCCGTGCCGCCGACGACGATCATCGCCGCTCCGGTTTGCTCGGCGACCTCGATGAGGCCCTCGGTGAACGACTCGTGCACGGTGACGACGGTGCGCACCTCGATGCCCTCCGGGATGCGTGATGCACCGTCGGCAAGCCATTCCGCCGCTTGGTTTTCGAGGCGCTCCATGTACTGATCGATGCCCGGTTGGCCGTCGTAGGGGACGGGGTGGACCACGCAGATGAGGTCGATCGCCGCGCCCGTCTTGGTTGCGATGGCCGCGCCGAGTGCGACCCCGTCGTCCCCCGATTGTGTGGCGAGATAGCCGACAGCGACACGTTTCGGGCTCGCAGCGGAGTTGTCGTCAGTAGACATCGGGGACCTTCACTTCGGTATTCGCGTTGAGGGTCTTGCCCTTGAAGAAGTCGCTGTCGGCGGCGCAGCAGGCGAGCATCAACGGGACCCCGAGGACCAGCATGCCGACGCCGAGGATGAACACGCCACCGATTCCGCCGATCGACGTCGAACCGTAGTCGGGGTTGATCATGTCGATGGCGCTCTTGATGAATGCCCAGGCCATCGCGATGCCGCCGAAGAGTGGGAAGAGTCCGCGCATGAAGAAGTTTCGGGCGGAGTCGAACAGGGTTCGACGGAAGTACCAGACACACGAGAACGCGGTGATGCCGTAGTAGAACGCGACGGCGAGACCGAGTGACGCGATCGAGTCGGCGAGCGTGTTCTGACTCGCGAACGACAGCACGAGGTAGAAGATCAGCGCCGACGCCCCCATCACGGCCGTGCCGAACGCAGGCGTCATGTAGCGCGGGTGGATGTAGGCGAACCGCTGGGGGGAGCGCCTTGTACACGGCCATTGACAGCGTGCCGCGTGCCGTCGGCAGGATGGTCGACTGCGTCGAAGACAGGGCCGAGATGCTGACGACGAGCAGCAACGCCGACGCCATCACGGCGCCCGCGACCGGTTCGCCGAGGATGGTGAGCACGTCGTCGGTGTTGTCGGGGTTGTTCAGACCGATGCCGGTGGTGCCGAAACCTGCGAACGATTCGACGGCGTAGGCGACCAAGACGTAGGTGGCAACGAGGATCAGGCAGCAGATCACCGCCGCCCGGCCGGGTGTCTTCTCGGGATCCTTGGTTTCCTCACCCACTGCCAGGCACGCGTCCCATCCCCAGTAGATGAAGATGCACAGGATCACCGCCGCGGCGATCGACGACTGGTCGAGACCCGTCGGCGACAACCAACTCCACTGAGGTGTGACGGCCTGGGGGCCGGCGTGGTCGGTCGCGACCTTCACGAGCGCGATGACGCTCGCCAGGATCAGGATGCCGAACTGGATGAACATGAGCACCGACTGGATGCGCTCACTGATGACGATGCCGCGGATGCTGATCCACGTCATCACGATGATGAAGAAGCACCCGAGAGCGACCTTGGCCCAGAGGTTGTCGGCGAGTGAATCGAGGTGCAGAAAGCGGAGCAGGTACACGGCCGCGATCTCGGCGACGTTGGCGAGCACGATGATCGCCGACACCGCGAGACCCCATCCACCGATCCACCCGATCCACGGCCCGAACGCTTTGGTGCCCCAGGTGAAGGTCGTTCCGCAGTCGGGGGTGTCGCGCGAGAGCTCCCGGTAGGCGAACGCCACCAGCAGCATCGGGATGAACGCGATCACGAACATCGCAGGCGCTTTGCTGTGCACCGCCGCGACCACGTAGCCGAGCGTCGCGGCCAGACTGTAGGCGGGCGCCACTGCCGACAGTCCGATGATCACGTTGCCCAGCAGTCCGATCGACCCGGCCCGCAGTCCCTTGTCGCCCGACTGGATCTCGGCGTGAAGCTTCTCTGCCATGCCGTGATCACCCCCTATGACGTCGCTCAGTTGTTCGTCAAGACTATGGTTCCCGCAGAGTCTGTGCGCGGTGACGGAGCAAATCGACAGCGAATCGGTGGGACTGATTCGGAATACGCGATTCTTGTCCGATTCGACGAAGCTAAAGATCTTAGGCGCGCTCAGGGGTTTGGGGGTCGGGCGGGCGTTGGCGGCCCTGGTCGGCGCTCCGGCCCCCGCGCAGAAAGTAGGGGAGACGATCCTTCCTCGGGTTTTGTACTGTTCCGTGCGTAGCTTCGCGGGGAAACGTCGACAAGACGGGGAAAGAACCCTTCCACTACTCTCTGCCCGGCCCGCGACGCGCGACCCGCACCCCGGCCGCCAACCCCCCGACCCGCAGCGGCGCGGCCGACCGGCGCCCACGCAGCTCACGACGCCCCGATCGGCGACGCCGCACGTCGGCTCAGCCTTTTCGACGCGGCGTCGGGCGGTCGCACGTCGCGAGGGCGTGGGCGCCGCGGGCGGTGTGGTCGCGGACTTTGACCTTGCCGACCCAGATCTCGCAGCGGGCGAAGCGGCCCGTCGAGCCGAAGGAGACGTCGACGTTCTGATTGCGGGACCGGCTCACAATCGTGAGCGATCCCGACCAGAGACCGTTGGCGTCGTCGTGCGTCGGAAGCCGCACGTCGGATTGGTGGCGGACCTTGTTGTCGGCGTCGAACCACACGATCTGTTCGTTCCACTCGCGGTCGGAGCTGACAGAAATGGTCACCACGTCGCCGGTGACCGGGAATCGGGTCGACGCCGCGGCGGGCGTGGCGGTGCTCAGTAGCGCTCCGCACACGAGGATCAGCAGGCTGACGAGGATGGATCGGATGGTCATGGGTTCGCTCCGTTCGGCGTGTCGAGTCCACGGCTGTGGCCTTGAGGACTTGGACGCACGCGAACCCCGATCGGTTTCATCGGGGACGAAAAAACAGCGAACCCGAAAACAGCGAACCCCACCATCCGTGAATGGTGGGGTTCGCCGGGGCTGCAGAGAGAGTCTGCGTCGGTGATGCCGAGATCAGCGCGAGAACATGAGCGCGCGCTTGACCTCCTGGATCGCCTGGGTCACCTGGATGCCACGCGGGCATGCGTCGGTGCAGTTGAAGGTGGTGCGGCAGCGCCACACACCGTCGGAATCGTTGAGGATGTCCATACGCTCGACGGCGCCCTCGTCGCGGCTGTCGAAGATGAAGCGGTGCGCGTTGACGATCGCCGCGGGGCCGAAGTAGCTGCCCTCGTTCCAGAACACCGGGCAGCTCGTGGTGCAGCACGCACAGAGGATGCACTTGGTGGTGTCGTCGAAACGTGCGCGGTCCTTCTGGCTCTGGATGCGCTCACGGGTCGGCTCGTTGCCGGAGGTGATCAGGAACGGCTTGATCGCGCGGTACGCGTCGAAGAAGGGCTCCATGTTGACCACGAGGTCCTTCTCCACCGGAAGACCCTTGATGGGCTGGATGGTGATGGTGATGTCCTTGGACTTGTCCTTGGGCAGGAAGTCCTTCATCAGCATCTTGCAGGCCAGGCGGTTGACGCCGTTGACTCGCATCGCGTCGGAGCCGCACACGCCGTGGGCGCAGCTACGTCGGAAGGTCAGCGTTCCGTCGAGGTAGCCCTTAACGTAGAGCAGGAGGTTGAGCAGCCGGTCGGTCGGCAGCGCGGGCACGCGGAAGCTCTCCCAGCCCTGGGCGTCGGGCTCCTCCGGGTTGAAACGCATGATCTTCAGCGTGACCATGGTCGCTTCGTCGGGGACTTCTGGCAACGGCGGCTCGTCGGTGTGCGGCGCCTCAATGGTGGCGGTCATCAGTACTTACGCTCCATCGGCTCGTAACGGGTCTGGATGACAGGCTTCCAGTCGAGCTCGATGTCGGAAAGGAGCTTGTCACCCTTCTTGTAGGCAATCGTGTGGCGCATGAAGTTCGTGTCATCGCGATTGGGGTAATCCTCGCGGGCGTGCCCGCCGCGCGATTCCTTGCGGTTGAGCGCGCCGACGACGGTGACCTCGGCGAGTTCGAGCAAGAAGCCCAGCTCGATGGCCTCGAGCAGATCGGAGTTGAAGCGCTTGCCCTTGTCGTGCACGCGGATGTGGTCGTAGCGCTCCTTGAGAGCGTGGACGTCGGTCAACGCCTGCTTGAGCGTCTCCTCGGTGCGGAACACCGACGCGTTGTCGTCCATCGTCTGCTGCAGCGCGGTCCGGATGTCGGCGACGCGCTCATGCCCGTGCTCGGACAGGATGGTCTCGAGCCAGCCGGTGACCATGTCGGTCGGCTTCTCCGGCAGGTCGGTGAACCCGTGGCTGTTGGCGTAGTCGGCCGCTGCGATACCGGCGCGACGCCCGAAGACGTTGATGTCGAGGAGCGAGTTGGTTCCGAGACGGTTTGCACCGTGCACCGACACGCACGCGCACTCGCCTGCGGCGTAGAGGCCGTGGACGACATCGTTGTTGTTGTTGCTGCGCAGCACCTGACCCTCGATGTTGGTCGGGATGCCGCCCATCAGGTAGTGGCAGGTCGGGTAGACCGGCACCCACTCCTTCACCGGGTCGACGCCGAGGTACGTGCGTGCGAACTCGGTGATGTCGGGGAGCTTCTCGTTCAGCACGTCCTCGCCGAGATGGGTGACGTCGATGTAGACGTAATCCTTGTTCGGTCCGGCGCCGCGTCCTTCGAGAACCTCGAGAACCATCGAGCGCGCGACGATGTCGCGGGGTGCGAGGTCTTTGATGGTCGGGGCGTAGCGCTCCATGAATCGCTCGCCGTCGGCGTTGCGCAGGATGCCGCCCTCACCGCGAACGGCTTCGGAGATCAGGATGCCGAGACCCGCGAGGCCTGTCGGATGGAACTGGTGGAACTCCATGTCCTCGACGGGCAAGCCCTTGCGGAACACGATGCCTACGCCGTCGCCGGTCAGCGTGTGCGCATTCGACGTAGTCTTGTACATGCGACCGGAGCCGCCGGTTGCGAAAATGATCGACTTTGCGTGGAAGACGTGCAGTTCGCCGGTCGCGAGCTCGTAGGCGACGATGCCGGTTGCGACAGGCTCACCCTTCTCGTTCTCACTCAGACACAGGTCGAGCGCGTAGAACTCGTTGAAGAACTCGACGTCGTGCTTGACGCAGTTCTGATACAGCGTCTGCAGGATCATGTGGCCGGTGCGGTCTGCCGCGTAGCAGGCGCGACGCACCGGCGACTTGCCGTGGTCACGCGTGTGACCACCGAAACGACGCTGGTCGATCTTGCCCTCGGGCGTGCGGTTGAACGGCAGACCCATCTTCTCGAGGTCGAGCACGGCGTCGATGGCCTCCTTGGCCATGATCTCCACCGCGTCCTGATCGGCGAGGTAGTCGCCGCCCTTGACCGTGTCGAAGGTGTGCCACTCCCAGTTGTCCTCTTCGACGTTGGCCAGAGCGGCACACATGCCGCCCTGCGCCGCGCCGGTGTGGCTACGCGTGGGGTAGAGCTTGGTCAACACTGCGGTACGGGCGCGGGGCGCTGCTTCGATCGCTGCGCGCATACCGGCGCCGCCTGCACCGACGATGATGACGTCGTAACGGTGTTCCTGCATCTTCAGTGGTCTCCTTAGTTGGCGCTGTTCACGTCGAAGGTGAGCAGCGCGTAGGTGCCCAACACCAGCACGAGGATCATCGAGACCCCGAGCAGCACGTTCAGCCAGAAGCGGGTCGAGTCCTTGCGCGAGTAGTCGGCGATCACCGTGCGCACGCCGTTTCCGCCGTGCAGCTGGGCCAGCCACAGCATGGTGAGGTCCCAGATCTGCCAGAAGGGTTCACGCCAGCGGGCCGCGACGAACGAGGCGTCGATGCGGTGCACGCCGTTGTCCCACGCCAGCATGATGAACATGTGGCCGATGGTCAGGATGATCAGCGCCAGGCCCGAGAAGCGCATGAACAGCCACGCCCACTTCTCGAAGTTGCCGCCCCGCGGCTTACGCGGCGAGCGCGGATTGTCGAGGCTGGCGGGCCGGTCGTACTGCGTGCCCAGCGACTTGGCGACGTTCTGTGAGGCAGGAGATGTGGTCATTGTCGTATCTCCTTAGAACGAATACTCGATGAGGATCTGCAGGAGTCGGATCGCCGCGGCACCGAAGACCACCACGAACAGTCCGAGAATCACCCACAGCATCTGACGCTGGTACTTGGGGCCCTTCGACCAGAAGTCGATCAGGATGATGCGCAGGCCGTTGAGTGCGTGATAGAGCACGCACGCCACGAGCGCGATCTCCATGAGACCGATGATCGGGGTCTTATAGGTGTTGATGATCTCCGAGTACTTGTTCGGATCAATACGAATCACGGCAGTGTCGAGCACATGCACGAACAAGAAGAAGAAGATCGTCACGCCGGTTATGCGGTGCAGCACCCAGGCCCACATGCCTGGATCGCCGCGGTACAGCGAACGTTTGCGCACCGGCTCCGGTGCGACCTCGGTCTCGGAACTCATCGGGGAATTGGCCTCCAACATCGTCGATGGACGCGGTGGCACCGGCTGGGTGTCACCTTGGACCCATGCAAGAGACTTTAAACCTATGCTGAGTGAGTCGTTAAATTGCCCGAACCGATCTGCGGGACAAGGCATTACGAATTAGGTTTGCCTTACCAAGCTTGTTTGGGTATCTCCCATCACATCGACTCCGATAGCGACCGCCCGGCAGGAGAGTGTCTTGACCCCCGATATCGATTGGAATCTATTGCGGGACAGCGCAACTGGAATGATTTCGCGCGCATATGCCCCGTATTCTTCGTTTCCGGTCGGGGCGTCGGCACTCACAGATGACGACCGAATCGTGGTTGGTTGCAATGTGGAGAATGTCTCATACGGACTCGGTATCTGCGCCGAGGTCGGCCTCGTCGCGTCGTTGATCGCGTCGGGCGGCGGTCGACTGCTCGCAGTCAGTGTGTGCGACGCCACCGGGTCGATTCTGATGCCGTGTGGGCGCTGTCGACAGGTTCTCTACGAACACGGTGGCGGTGATCTGCTCGTCGACCATCGAGCCGGACCGACGACGCTGGCGCGACTGTTACCCGACGCATTCGGACCCGACGACCTCGACGCGGTGCGGTGACATGAGCGACCTCATCCACGCGACGTCGGTGATCGCGACCAAGCGCGACGGAGCGGAACTCACCACGCCGCAGATCGACTGGGTCGTCGACGCCTACACGCGCGGCGACGTCGCGCCCGAGCAGATGTCATCGCTGCTCATGGCTACTGTGCTGCGGGGAATGACGCGTCGCGAGATCGACGACTGGACCCGCGCCATGATCGACAGCGGCACACGGATGGACTTCTCCGGATTACGTCGTGGCGGCGCTGTGCTGCCGACCGTGGACAAGCACTCGACAGGCGGCGTCGGCGACAAGATCACCTTGCCGCTGGCTCCGGTCGTCGCCTCCTTCGGCGTCGCTGTGCCTCAACTGTCCGGCCGAGGCCTCGGACACACGGGCGGCACGCTCGACAAACTCGAATCGATCCCCGGCTGGCGAGCCGACCTGACGACCGCTGAGATGCACGCGCAGCTCGAGAACGTCGGAGCGGTGATCTGCGCCGCGGGCGCCGACCTGGCGCCAGCCGACCGCAAGCTCTACGCGCTGCGTGATGTGACGGGGACTGTCGAGTCCGTCCCGTTGATCGCCAGCTCGATCATGAGCAAGAAGATCGCCGAAGGCACCGGGGCGCTTGTCCTCGACGTCAAGGTCGGGTCGGGAGCGTTCTTGCCCGACGAGGCGCTCGCGCGACAACTGGCGCAGACCATGGTGTCGCTCGGCGTCGACGCGGGCGTCCGGACCACGGCGCTACTCACCGACATGGATTCCCCCCTCGGGTTGACGGCGGGCAACGCGGTCGAGGTCGCCGAGTCCCTGGAGGTGCTGGCCGGCGGAGGACCGTCGGACGTCGTCGAACTGACGATTGCGCTCGCACGTGAAATGCTCGACGCCGCAGGCGTTTTAGACGCCGACCCGGCCGCCGCACTGGCCGACGGCAGCGCGATGGACACGTGGCGCGCCATGATCACCGCGCAGGGAGGCGATCCGGATGCTCCGCTACCACGCGCACCGCACACCGACGACGTGACCGCGCAGACGTCCGGATACGTCCACCGAATCGACGCGCGGGCCGTCGGCGATGCCGCGTGGCTGCTCGGCGCCGGACGGTCACGACCCGGCGAAGCCGTCCAGGCGAGCGCGGGGGTTGTGATGCACGCGAAGCCCGGCGACCGCATCAGCGCAGGCTCGCCGCTGTTCACGCTCCACACCCAGACACCGGAACGATTCGACGCCGCGCGCGCGAGGCTCGATGAGGCGGCCGTGATCTTGCCTGATTCGCCGTCGGCCATCCGGCCGATCGTCCTCGACCGCATCGGTTAGACGTCTGCCTGAGGCCTTTCGCCGGGCGAGCCGGGCGCGAACCAAGGTGCGGCTTGGCCGATGACATCGCCTGCCGTTTCCGCTGCCGCCTCTGGCGGAAAGGTACTGGGCCAGTACACCTGCGCCACCGGCGCGAGGAAGCAGAGCAGTGCGGTGACGATTCCCCACGGGTGTGCACTCAGTGCCGCGATGAACGCTACGCCGATGGCTGGCCACCGGGGCGCGGACCGCGGCGGCAGAGCAACACGAGCCCGGGCAGAATCGAAAACAGCGAGCCGCCGATTCCCACGACCAGTATGACCACCTTGAGGACATTCGGGTTGTCAAATGGCCCGATGTCGCCGCTTGCCAGACCCGCGGTCACGACGGCGACGCGAGCGCGCACCACAATGTATGCCGCCGTCGCGCCGACAACGGAGCGGAACGATGAGGGAAGCCGAAGCGCCGGTCCTGTGGGAGGCGGCCCGGGCTGTCGCGAGACACCCGGTGCCACGAACTGTGTTGTGGCGCTACGGTAGTCGGGCGGTGTGGCACCGGGCGCGCGTCGCGGGTCGAAAGACATGCGCCGACCCCAAGACGGACGACTGCACCGTAGGGTCACTCGAAGCGAGGATTCGTCCGAACATACGAGCACGATTTCATCTGACCGGATCAACGAGGCCTGTGGGATTGCTCGGCGAGCGCGACCGCCGGGAAACTGCGCGTGTCCGGGCATGCCGTCGGTCGGCGCTGTCGGTAAGTTCGGGTCATGTTCTCGACGTCGACCAGCAGACCCCTCGACCTGAGCACCCTCGCGCTCGCACCGAAAGTCTTGCTCCACGATCATCTCGACGGCGGGCTCCGACCGTCGACCGTGCTCGAACTCGCCACCGAGGTCGGCTACGACGACCTCCCCGCCACCGATGCCGACTCGTTGGCGCGCTGGTTCCGGGAGGCCGCGGACAGTGGGTCACTCGAGCGATACCTGGAGACCTTTGCGCACACCGTTGCCGTCATGCAGACGGCATCTGCGCTCGAGCGCGTGGCCCGGGAGTGCGTCGAAGATCTTGCTGCCGATGGCGTCGTGTACGCCGAGATCCGTTATGCGCCCGAGCAGCACCTCGAGCGAGGACTGACGCTCGACGAGGTCGTCGAGGCAGTGCTGCGCGGGTTCGCCGAGGGCGAGGCGGTCGCCGCTGCGGGTGGGCGACCGATCACGGTTCGCTGCCTGGTGACCGCGATGCGTCACGCCGCCCGTGCGCGCGAGATCGCCGAACTCGCGGTGCGCTATCGCGACGAGGGTGTCGTCGGATTCGATATCGCCGGTGCGGAGGCGGGTAATCCGCCGACCCGGCATCTCGACGCGTTCGAGTACATGCGCGCCAACAGTGCGCCGTTCACCATCCACGCGGGCGAGGCATTCGGACTACCGTCCATCCACGAGGCGATCGCGTTCTGCGGAACCGACCGACTCGGCCACGGGGTGCGGGTGATCGACGACATCACGTTGCCCGACGGCGTCGACCTCGCGGCGTCGTCGTTTGCGGGTGCAGAACTCGGAGAGATTGCGAATGTGGTGCGCGACAAGAGGATTCCGCTCGAACTCTGCCCGAGCTCGAATGTGCAGACCGGCGCTGTCGCCTCGATGGCCGACCATCCGTTCAACGCGCTTGCGCATCTGCGATTCCGGGTCACCGTCAACACCGACAACCGGCTGATGAGCGACACCACGATGAGCAAGGAGTTCTACCGGCTCGCGCAGCAATTCGGTTATGGCTGGGCCGATTTCGAGCGATTCACCGTGAACGCGATGAAGTCGGCGTTCATCCACTTCGACGAGCGCCTCGCGTTCATCGACGAGGTGATCAAGCCCGGCTACGCCGTCCTGATCGGCTGAGCGGGCAACCGACCTGCAGGCGGTGGCTCCTCAGCGCTTGATCTCGAGGCGGTCCTCGAAGTCATGCTCGAGTGCGCGCCACGCCTCGGCCTCGTTGTCGAACGGTGCCGACGGTGCCAATCGCTTCGGGTCCGGATTGATCGCGTAGTCGACGAACCAGCCGAGCGGGGTCGTGCTCGCCAAGGCCTCCGAGACCGCGTCGTCGTCGGCGTAATCGGCTGCGTCGGAGAACAATTCGACGGCGAGGTCGAGTTGGTTGCGGTCGATGCGGCGCGGGCCGTCGAGGATGTCCTCGGCCAGTCCGGGCAGCACGTACACGTTGTCGTCGATGACGTCGAACTCGAGCGCCCCATCGGTTGCCTCGGTGCGGACGTCGGTGAACGTCGAGACGTCGGTGAGGTCGTGGTCGTTGTTCTCGGCGAGGAACTTCGAGAGTGTGCGCGGCGAGGTGAACACGAAGATCTTGCCACGTGTACCGAGGAACACGGGATCGTCTCCGAGGTAGCAGCGCAGCGAGAGGTACTCACCGGTCCCGGTGACGATCTTGATCGGATCGATGCCGACGCCCGCCCAGAAATCGTCGTCGTCGATGTCATCGAGGTCGTCTTCCTCGGAGTCGTCTGCGCCTTTCGCGGCTGTGACAACCGCCGCGGCCTCGGCGTCTTCGGAGTCGTCGGAGTCGTCGTCGAGCAGGTCGATGTCGTCGTCGGGTTCGTCCTCGTCCTCGGCCGACGCGGCGGCTTCGAGTTCGTCGGCGGCGACCGTGACGGCCGCAGCGTCGACGTCAGGGGTCGTGATGACGTCATCGATGGAGTCGAGGACGTCGTCCCAGTGCTTGGCGATGAGACGTCCGATGCGGACCCACAGGTCGACGCCGTCGCGGCCCTCGAAGTTGCGGGTACCGGTGGTCACCGCGCCGAGGATCGGATTGCCGTTGAAGAACTTGGTGACGGTGATCAGTTCGCAGACCTCGCCGAGGATGCGCACGATCTCGAGCGCGTCCTCGAGTTCGGCGATCACCTCGGGCGTCGGGTCTTCTGCCGCGAGCTCCGGCACACCGACGAGATCGTAGGTGTGGCGGTCGTCGGGGATCAGTTCGTCGGCCGAGAGCTGCTTGACGGTGTCCCACGCGGGATGCTCGACGAGGTCGTTGTCGGTGTCGGTGCGGACGAAGCCGACGAGCTCGGCGACGCCGGGGAATACGTACAGGTCATCGTCGAGTCCGAGGAATGCCTCCCACTCGTCGTCGCCCTCACGCCAGCGTGGCGCCCACAGGGTGAAACCGTTTCCGTTGGTGAGTCCGAGTTCGATGGGAACGATGTCTCCGGCCATGAGGCAACAGCGTAGCGATGATCGCTGTGAACTCGATACCTGCCCCGTCCGCCCGGGATCACTTCGGCCGGAAGAAGCCCTGGAATCCCTGCCCCGCATTGGTGGTACGCAACGGCGAAACACCCACCGGATCGCCGGCCTCCACAAGCTGATCGTTGCCGATGTACATGGCGACGTGTCCATCCCACACGGCGAGGTCGCCGGGCAGCAACTGATCCTGTGTGACCGCCATGCCTGCGGTGTCCTGTTCCTGCGCCAGTCGAGGAAGTTCGACGCCCGCCTGGCGGTAGGCCCACTGGGTGAATCCACTGCAATCGAAGCCGTCGGGCGTGGTGCCACCCCAGACGTAGGGCACACCCTGCTGGCTCAGTGCTGCACGGACCGCGGTGGCAGCGCGTTCATTCGGTGCGTAGGCGACCGAACCGTCGGGGAGAGTGACCGCTACGCCCTTGCTTGTCGGCGACGTTGTGTTCGCGGCGGGCCGCGAGCCGACCTGCGCCGGCGCTTCGTGGCGGCCGAGTTCGCTCATCGCTCTGGTGTCGTCGGCGAGGTCGGCCTGTGCACGCGACACGATCGACAGCCCGCGCTGCACATGGTCGACTGCGACCGGCACGATGGCCACCAGGCCTGCTGACGTCGACAGCGCGGGACCCATCGCGATAGCCGCACGCTCGAACGAATCGACCAGCTCGCGCAGCTGTCGGGCCGCGAGTTCGATTCGAGCACTTGCGGTTTCCACCAGTGTGGCAATCTGCCGTCCGTCGTCGTCGACGGCGGTCGAGGCGCGGGCAGTGCGTTCGGCTGCCGCTACGGCGCCGCGTGACCCGGTTCCGTGCCACCCGTTCTGCACCGCCGACGTCGCCGCTGCCGAGGTTCGACGCACCTCGTCGAGGTCGGTGCTCGCCGACCGGATCGTCGTGGCGGGGTTCTCGACGGGCAGCACCCCGGTACCGAGTGCGGTGATCAGGATGCGTAAGGGCGCGATGAGGATGTCGACAGTGATCATGGCAGGCGGAGCCCCATGTCGGAGGCGTTCGCGGCGTCGGCGTCGGAGTAGGCGACGGCGGCGGTCGTCGTGGTGGTGCCGATCCGATCGTGAGCGCCGGCAATGGCGTCGAGACGCTCGGCGCGGGCCTGCATCGTCGCGGATAGTGCCGCGAGGAACTCGGCTCCGATCACGCCGAACGTCGGTGTCAGCGCCGCGAGGTCGGTACGGCTGGCAACAGCGTGTGCGGCGACACGGTGCTCTGCGGTGCGCTGGGTGCCCGCGTAGGCGTCGAGTGTGCCGGTGTCGAGTGAGGTTCGTTGGGAGGTGAGGTCCGTCATGCGAACTGAGACGGCGAGAAGCCCCGATCGGTTCCATCGAATTGCGTTCTCGTGGCTGCCGGACAAGCGCGCACTGCCGGTGGACGCGCCCTAGAGTGATCCGCATGCAGGTACAGATCGTCGAACATCCGCTTGCCGCGGCCCGGCTCACCACGTTGCGCGACAAGACGACCGGTAACGCGGGATTCCGTGCTGCGCTGTCGAGTCTGACGCAGATGCTCGTGTACGAGGCGTTGAGTTCTGCGAAATCCGCGGTCGTCGAGATCGAGACGCCGTTGCAGCCCTACACGGGGTCGAAACTCGAATGTGCGCCGCTCCTCGTTCCGGTCCTGCGCGCGGGGCTCGGCATGGTCGAGCAGGCGCTCGCGATGGTGCCCGAGGCGCACGTCGGATTCGTGGGTATCGCGCGCGACGAGGAGACCGCCCAGCCGGTGCCGTACCTCGAATCGCTGCCCGAAGATCTGTCCGGGTTCCCGGTGTTCGTCCTCGATCCGATGCTCGCCACCGGCGGATCGATGCTGCACACGATCGAACTCCTCGTCGCACGCAACGCGACGGACATCACCGCGGTCTGCGTCGTTGCTGCTCCGGAAGGTGTTGCCGCACTGGA
>NZ_LZMO01000272.1:0-2408 GCF_001665715.1 Gordonia sp. 852002-10350_SCH5691597 | reverse complement strand
ACCCCCCGGCGAGCACTCCCAGCACGGGCGGCAAGCACCCACGCGGAGCACGCCGCATGAGGCACAAGTGTTGTGCGCCTGCGACATCGCGGCTTCGAGCAACAACTCCGACAACTGCAGCGCCACGCCTGGCCCGAGAGTTCGTCCGGCACCGACATCGACGGATGCCGTGAGCGGGCCAGAGAGCAAGGGCAGCGCGACGGAGGAGACCTGTTCTCGCAGAACGTGATCCCTCGCCGAGGCGGTGACCACAACCCACCGCAGCACGCTTGGTAACTTGGGTCCGTGCTACGCGGGCGGCAACCTGTCGAGAGACAGGTGGGCCGCCCGCAGTGCTGTCTGGGGCGCAGTGCTGTCTGGGCAAGTCTTCGCCCGCTGGCAGCGTCCGGCCCCCCGGCACCAATCAGGCAGCCATCATCCCGCGCGAGCGGCGTCGGCGATCGACTTCGCCTCGGTTGCTCCGGCCACCATCGCCTCGCAGCAGAACACGATCCACGCGCCGAGCGCATCAGGCTGACCGGTGCCGAATCCCGTTGCCAGCGAGTGATATTCGTCGACCTTCTTGAACCAGGTCACCTCGGGTACGCCGAGGTTGTGCGGATCGAGGCCACTCCACGTCGACGTCAGGCGCGACGCCGCGCGGGCGACGACACCGCTGGCGCTTCCGAAGGCGTCGAGTGTCAGCAGTTCGCCGTGCACCACCGCGGCCAACACCGGTGCAGGCACCGACGTCGCACCGGTGATCAACTGGCCGAGGAGTTCGAGTCGCGTCGCGACGTCGGCTCCCGGTCGCGGGCGGCCGAGCAGGTCGGGGTCGTCGACGAGGTCGGCGGCGGCCAGCATATGCAACCGCGCGAACGCCTGCGCGGGCGCGCGTCGATACACCGCCGTCAACGCATCGAGCGAATCACCATCGAGCGCCTGGGCCACCCGCATCGCGCCGGCCAGGATCGGGTCGTCGAAGTCTCCGTCACGCCTCAGCTCGACGCTCCCACCGTCAATCGCCGCAGACGATCGGCCGGCCCGCCACGACGCCTCGGTCGCGGTGTTGTTCCAACCACGCAGATTGGCCGGATGCCGGTGCACAGCGCCGAGCGCGTCGCGCGCACGGTCGGCGGCCTCGCGCACGCCGGGCAACTCCGTAAGCGGCGCAAGAGGGTCGGTAGTCACAGTTCGCCACGGTAATCGATGGCTGCGCAGCCAGATTCTGTGCCCCGCGGGCGCTCACCCAACGAACGCCCGGTCGGAGCCATGCAACCGTGACATCGTCGATCTATGTCCATCCTCACGCAGCACCCACAGATCACCACCGTCGACGCCAAGCAGCTGGCGCTGATCCGCGCGACCGTACCCTTTGACGCGCTACGCGGCTTCTACGACGACGCGTTCCGCAGACTGCCTGGGGCGATCGCGTCGTCGGGCCTGGCGATCACCGGACCGCCACGTGGGCTGACATTCGGACTCCCTACCGACACCATCGACGTCGGTGTGGGCTTCCCCGTCGACGGAGTCGTCGAAGCGACCGATGACGTGACGCCGTTCCGAACCCCGGGGAGTCGCGCGGTCACCTACGACCACCGCGGCAACTACGACCATCTGTCCGACGTCTACGCGGAGTTGTTCGCGTGGATTGCCGATCACTCCCTGGTTCGCGGGGATGTCGTGTGGGAGATCTATCTGACTCAGCCGACTCCCGACGCCGATCCAGAGGACATGATCACCCAGATCGTTGTCCCGGTGACAGACGCGGTGTGAACCGTTCGTCGCGCACCATCGACAGCTCGGCGCGCGAGCTCTGCCGCCAGTCCCCCGGCGCCTGCAACGCCACCCCAACGTGACTACCCTCACAATGAGACCCCGGCACGCCCCACCTCACCGTGGGTGGAGTCGCGTGAATGCACACCGAGAGTGAAAGGCCCTGCTCAGAGATGTCCACAGCTGCACACCCCACCGCACAGGTGTATCCGCCGACGCCCGAGTTCGTCGCGCAGGCGAACGGCACCGCCGCGCTCTACGACCATGCCGACGCCGACCGCCTCGAGTTCTGGGCGGAGCAGGGCAGGCGCCTGGACTGGGACACCGATTTCGACCAGGTCCTCGACTGGTCGGATGCACCATTCGCGAAGTGGTTCGTCGGAGGCAAACTCAACGTGGCGGTCAACTGCGTCGACCGCCACGTCGCCGCGGGCAAGGGCGACCGTGTCGCGATCCACTGGGTCGGCGAGCCCGGCGATTCGCGTGACCTCACCTACAGTCAGCTCAAGGACGAGGTGTCCAAGGCGGCCAACTACTTCGCCTCGATCGGCCTGGTCCCCGGCGACCGCGTGGCCATCTACATGCCGATGGTCCCCGAGGCGCTCGTCTCGATGCTCGCGTGCGCACGCCTCGGCCTGACCCACTCGGTGGTG
>NZ_LZMO01000271.1:0-14617 GCF_001665715.1 Gordonia sp. 852002-10350_SCH5691597 | reverse complement strand
AGTCCCTGCAGTTGCTCCGGGACGGCGAGGTTGGGGACGACGCTGTCGGCGCGATGACGCTCGACGCTCGCGCGCACCTCACCGTCGGGGTCGACGAGCACAACGCGCTTGCCGTTGTCGTCGGCCGTGCGTTTGACCGCGAGCATCATCGTGCGCGCGACCGGGTCGATCACGCCGACCCGCGAGATCTCGATGATCACCACGTCGACACGATCTATCTCCTCCTCGACGCGACGCAATGCGCTCTCCGCACTGCCGAACGTCAAGTCGCCCTGCAACTCGTAGACCCGAACGCGGTCGCGACAGGTCCGCAAGAAGCCGCGCTCCTCCTCGGACCAGTCGTCGCCGACGGGAAAGTCCGTGATGTCGTACGTCGCCCTGATCGTGACCCTGCTCTCACGGGTGACGTTGAACATGTGCAACCCGAGATCGGTGGAGAGGTGCTCGCAGGTGTCGACCCCACGCACGCTGTTGCCGTGCTCGTCGAGCCGCGGCGAGTAGACACCGATGCCCAACTGCCCGGGCAACACCGCCAGAATGCCGCCTCCGACACCGCTTTTGGCGGGCATTCCGACCGCGGTGACCCAGTCGCCCGCGGCGTCGTACATACCGCAGGTGGTCATCACGCTCAGCACCCGTTGTGCGACCTCCTGACTGAACACCCGCCGTCCGGTGCGCGGGTTGGCTCCGCCGCACGCAATCGTCGTGCCCATCACCGCGAGGTCGTCGGTGTTCACCTGGACGGCACATTGACGGAAGTAGAGCGCGATCGCGGCGTCAGGATGTGTGTCGAGCGCTCCGAAGCTGTCGAGCATGTAGGCGATCGCGCGGTTTCTCGACCCGGTCGCGGCCTCGGATTCGAAGACTCTCTCGTTGAGCGTCAACTGACGTCCGGCACACGCCGAGTAGAAGGCGAGGATCTCGGCGAAAGTCGTCTCCACGACCTCGGGGCCGACGTCGCGAACCGGCGGCAGGAGCAACGACGACGCAACGATCGCACCCGCGTTGATCATGGGGTTCTTGGGCCGACGCCGCGCGTCGACACTGATCTGGTTGAACGCCTCGCCCGACGGTTCGACGCCGATCTTCGCGTCCACCTCGGCCGGCCCCAGGCGACTCAGCGCCATGGCGTAGGTCAGCGGCTTGGACACCGACTGGATGGTGAACGCGGTGTCCGCGTCACCGAGTGAGTAGAGGTAACCGTCGTGCATGGCCACCGACAACCCATACCCCTCTGGATCGACGGCCGCGAGCTCGGGGATGTAGTCGGCCACCTCCCCCGCCCGATCGTCGACACAATCGTCCATGATCTTGCGCAGGTAGCCGTCCACATGCGAAACCGTCACGCCCCGACCGTAACCCGCGGAGGTTCACGGGTCGAGGATTCACCGGTCGAGTGACCGCGCCGAGTCGTCGACAGACGTGATGTCGACGCCTGGGGCGAATCGGTACGGATTCGCGCTGAGCACGCCGCCGAGACTCCTTCGCAGACGCGACATCTCGGCACGCACGGTCACGGTGCGGTCGTTGGTGCCGAAGAGTTGCTCCGACATCGCGGCTGCACTCAACCCGTCGGGGTGGGCGGCGAGCAAGGCCAGAATCTCCGCGTGCCGCGGCGACGGACGGTGGGTCCACGAGCCCGTCGCGCCCGAGACCCGCACTGTCGGCGGGTGGTCGCCTGCGAGATCGAGTTCGACGAGTGTCGCCGTGGGGCCGCGGTCGTCGGCGACGCGCACGAGCCATCCACCGGGCAACGGTTCGAACTCGCACGCGCCGAGCGCGTGCAACCACGCGCGCCCGGGCTGCGGGCTTCGCGGTAGTGCCAGTCGCGAGCACGGTGCAATCGAGTCGACCGCCGCGACCCAGCCATCGGCGTCGACGGCGAGCGCAGGCCCGGATGAGCGCGCGAGGATCGGAGCGGCGATCGCCCTCAGCTCGTCAAGCCTGCGTCGATGATGTTCGCGCAGTTGAGATTCGGCGAGTTTCGCGACGGCACTCACCAGTGCCAGCGTCGTCGGATGAATGGTTGCGGCAGGGCCACTGACGTCGACGACGCCGAGCACCGCATCCGTTCTCGGGTCGCGGATCGGCGCACCCGTACACGTCCACGTGTGGTGCGTTCGAACGAAGTGCTCGGCGGAGAAGACCTGAACGGGACCTCCGGACATCAACGCGGTTCCGATGGCGTTGGTGCCGACGGACCGCTCTCCCCAAGACGCTCCCTCGACGAATCCGAGACGATCTGCCCGGTGCAACACGCGGGTCTGACCTCCGCGCCAGAGGACGTGTCCCGCGGCGTCGGCGATCACGAGGATGTTGTCGCCGTCGGCGATCACGGCGTCGAGCCCGCCGGTCAGATCGTCGAGAACGTGAGCCAGCGGCGACTGTGCACGACGCGCCTCGAGGTCTGCGGCACCGATGAGATTCTCCGCGCTACCGCGCTCCGGATCGACACCCGCGTGCAGGACTCGTCGCCACGACTCGCCGATCACGTCGCGCGGACGCGCCGGCGGGCGATTGCCCGACATCGCGGCGTCGTACACGGCGGCGAGGACGGCGGCATAGTGCCGCGGGTCGTCGCCCGCGGCGACTGCGGGCTCGCCCGCTCTGGCTGGTGGTGTGGCGGTCATCACCAGAGATTGTGCTCCCGATCACAGTCGGACCGCAAAGAACTCCGCGGATGCAACCCGGTGCAACCCTTGCTCACCCCACCCACTCCCGAGTGTGCTGTGCATCACACCCGCCGGGCCCAACGGACCGGCAGAGATGAGGAGAAGCAATGACTCAGACGCTTGAACCCAAGACGTCCACACCGACCACGAGACGAGACGAGACGACCCATCGGACACCGGCCGAACGCGTCGACCGCTGGCTCACCGACTTCGAATCGGCACTTCGATCACGCGACATCGCTGCGGTGACAGCGATGTTCGCGACCGACTGCTACTGGCGTGACCTCGTGGCCTTCACATGGAATCTCAAAACCGTCGAGGGACGCGAGCAGCTCGCGGACATGCTCACAGCGCGCCTCGACGACACCGCCCCGGAGTCGTTCAGCGCCACCGAGACCCCCTCCGAGGACGACGGCGTCGTGACGGCGTTCCTAGAGTTCGAGACCGCAACGGGTCGCGGCGAAGGCCTACTGCGGCTCCGACAGGCGGCCGACGACGACCGCGACGAGGCCTGGACACTGCTCACCACCCTCCAGGAACTGAAGGGGCACGAGGAGCGCCGCGGCGCGAGCAGAGTGCTGGGCGCGGTACACGGGTCCGAGCCCGACGCGCGGTCGTGGGCCGAACGCCGCGAGGCCGAGGAGGCAGAGCTCGGCCGAACACGTCAGCCGTACGTCCTCGTCGTCGGTGGTGGCCAGGGCGGCATCGCGCTCGGCGCACGACTCCGGCAACTCGGCGTTCCGTCGATCGTCGTCGACAGTCACGACCGACCGGGCGACCAGTGGCGCGGACGGTACAAGACGCTGTGCCTGCACGATCCGGTCTGGTACGACCACCTGCCCTACCTCCCGTTCCCCGAGAACTGGCCCGTCTTCGCGCCCAAGGACAAAATCGGCGACTGGCTCGAGTTCTATACGCGCGTCATGGAGGTTCCCTACTGGTCGAAGACCACCTGCACGTCGGCGAGCTACGACGAGCAGGCCGGACACTGGACCGTCGAGGTCGATCGCGACGGGGAGCACCTCACACTCACCCCGACCCAGCTCGTCCTCGCGACCGGAATGTCGGGCAAGCCCAACGTCCCGTCCTTCCCCGGCCAGGACGTGTTCGCCGGCGAGCAGCACCACTCGAGTCAGCACCCGGGACCCGACGGCTTCGCGGGCAAACGCGTCGTCGTGGTCGGTGCCAACAACTCGGCACACGACATCTGTAAAGCGTTGGTGGAGCACGGGATCGACACCACGATGATCCAGCGATCGTCGACACACATCGTGAAGTCGGACTCGCTCATGGAGATCGGCCTCGGGGCGCTCTACAGCGAGCAGGCAGTGGCGTCGGGCATGACGACGAAGAAGGCCGACCTCACGTTCGCCTCGCTGCCATACCGGATAATGCACGAGTTCCAGATCCCGCTCTACGACCAGATCCGTGAGCGCGACAAGGACTTCTACGCTCGGCTGGAGGCTGCGGGATTCGACCTCGACTTCGGCGACGACGACTCGGGATTGTTCATGAAGTACCTGCGTCGCGGCTCGGGCTACTACATCGACGTCGGTGCGTGCGAGCTGGTTGCCGACGGCACCATCAAGCTCGCTCACGGCCAGGTCGATCACCTCACCGAGAACTCCGTGGTGCTCGCCGACGGCACAGAGCTTCCGGCAGACGTCGTGGTCTACGCAACCGGGTACGGCTCGATGAACGGATGGGCGGCCGACCTCATCGGTCAGGATGTCGCCGATCGGGTGGGCAAGGTGTGGGGGCTCGGCTCCGACACCACCAAGGACCCCGGGCCGTGGGAGGGCGAGCAACGCAACATGTGGAAGCCGACCCAACAGCCGGGCCTGTGGTTCCACGGCGGCAATCTGCACCAGTCCCGCCACTACTCGCTGTACCTCGCGCTGCAACTCAAGGCGCGTTTCGAGGGCATCGACACCCCCGTCTACGACCTGCAGGAGGTCCACCACTTGAGCTGACGAGTCGTCGAGTCCCTCCGTTTCACTGGCCAGAATGTCCTGCGTACCTCTTGGGCGCAGGACATTCTGGCCCGTGCGTCCGGAAGTGGCCCAGCGCACAGTAAGTCCACTGCCGTGAATTTCGAACCGCTCGTACCCTGCTGGCGCCACCCCTTCCCGAGCCAACCGAACGGAGCGCACCACCATGACCAACCCCAGGCCCAACCTGCTGGTCGCCTACCTCGCAACCCCCGGCGGCGAGGATGCACTGGCCTTGGGTGCACAGTTGGCCCAATCCTTCGACGCCGACCTGAAGATCTGTCTGGTGGTGCCGCCGTCCACACCAGCCGAACAGGCCGTGGCACCGGGCGACTTCCAGGAGATCCTGGACAGACAGGCCGCGACCTGGCTCGACGAAGCGCTGCGCACACTGCCCGACGGTGTCGACGGCGAAGGCTATGTCGCCGAGTATGAGAACGCCGCCGAGGGCCTGTCGATCGAGGCGACACGGCTGGACTCGTCGATGGTCGTCGTCGGCGGGTCAGGAGGTGGAATCCTCGGGCGTCACACGCTCGGTTCCGTTGTGACCGATCTCGTGCACACCTCGGCCACCCCGGTTGCGGTGACTCCCCGGGGCCTACGCGAAATCGTCTCGCCGGTTACGCGCATCACGTGCGCGGTGGGTCGACGACCGGGTGTCGAAGCGCTGTTGCAGGCAGCGACGCGGGCGTGCACGGCCGCCGACGTACCGCTCCGATTGTTGTCGCTGCTGCCCGTCGACGACGGCCTCTCGAGCGATCCGACGAAGGATTCCGAGGCCCGCCGCGTGGTGAACGAGCACCTCGAGCGCACCGTCGCCGCGGCGCGCGCCGACCTGCCGGACGGACATCCGGTCACCACCGCCATCGCGACCGGCAAGACCGTCGAAGACGCTGCGGCGTCGCTGGATTGGGAACCGGGCGACCTCATCTATGTCGGTTCGAGCCGACTCGCACAGCCATTCCACCTGTTCCTCGGGTCCACCGCGGCCAAGATGCTGCGGGTGCTCGCCGTTCCCATGATCGTCGTCCCCCGCGGCGCCTGACACCGGAGATCTGCAGAGATGAGTTCGTCCCCATCGTCGCCAACCGAATCGCCCGACCCTGCGCCCCCCGACCCAAACACGTCCGACCCGCGCGCGTCGGACACCGCCGTGTCGAACCCTGTCACCATCGAAACGAACAGCAAGGGACTCGCGTCGGGGAAGGTCGGGGTGTTCTCGGGAGCCGTGCTCGGGATTTCGACGGTGGCCCCCGGCTACACACTCACCGCGAGCATCGGATTGATCGTCGCGGCGGTCGGCCTCAAGATGCCCGCGATCTTCATCGCCGGTTTCATCCCGATGTTCCTCACCGCCTACGCCTACCGGGAGCTCAACTCCGACACCCCCGACTGCGGAGCGTCGTTCACCTGGTCTACCAAGGCATTTGGGCCGTACGTGGGCTGGATGTGCGGTTGGGGCATGGTCGTCGCGACCATCATCGTGTTGTCGAATCTCGCGGCGATCGGCGTGCAGTTCTTCTACCTGATCATCGCCCAGATCTTCGACAAGCCGTCGATCGCAGATCTCGGCACCAACAAGCTCGTGAACATCCTGACGACGCTGGTGCTCCTCGCGATAGCCACGTGGGTGTCGATGCGCGGGATCACCACGAGCGAACGACTTCAGTACGTGCTGGTCGGTTTTCAGCTCATCGTGTTGTTCGCGTTCGCAATCATCGCGTTCGTCAAGGTCGCCGACGGATCCGCGCCCGCGGGACTGCATTTCGACATCGACTGGTTCAATCCCTTTACCGGACTGACCATCTCCGCGTTCGCGGTCGGGCTCACCGGATCGATCTTCGCCTTCTGGGGGTGGGACACCTGCCTCACGCTCGGCGAGGAATCCAAAGATCCCTCACGCACCCCGGGGCGTGCCGGGCTGCTGTGCGTGATGTCGATCCTGCTCACCTATCTACTCGTGGCGGTCGCGGTGATGATGTATGCGGGCGTTGGCACCGACGGGGTCGGGTTGGCTAGCGAGAACAACGCCGAGAATGTCTTTGGCGCACTGGCCGATCCGATCCTGGGACGATGGGGCGGCGTCCTGCTGTTCGCCGCAATCCTGGTCTCGTCGATCGCCAGCCTGCAGACGACCTTCCTGCCGGTCGCACGCACCATGCTCGCCATGGGCAGCTACGGAGCTTTCCCGAAGAAGGTCTCCGAGATCAGCCCGCGCTTTCTGTCACCGTCGTTCGCGGCGCTCGTCGCCGGCATCGTCACAGCGGTCTTCTACACGGCGGTGACACTCCTATCCGAGCGCACTCTGATCGACACCATCGCAGCGCTGGGCATCATGATCTGCTGGTACTACGGCATCACGGCGTTCGCGTGTGTCTGGTACTTCCGTCGCGAGCTCTTCTCATCCGTGCACAACTTCTTCTTCAAGTTCTTGTTCCCGCTGTTGGGCGGTGCCGCACTGATCGTGGTGTTCGTCATCTCGGTCGGCGAGAGCATGAATCCCGACAACGGGAGTGGCGCTTCGATATTCGGCGTCGGACTTGTCTTCTACATCGGTTTCGGATTGCTGGTGCTCGGACTCTTCGTGATGCTCTACCTACGCATGCGACAGCCGGCGTTCTTCCGGGGCGAAACACTTCCCCGCTCGCTGCCCGTCTCGTCGAACGCAGACAGCGGCTAGGTTTCGAGAGCGGTCACATGGTGACGGCGCTGTGCACGGCGATGTCGCTCTCGACGAGCAACTCCGTGGTGTGCGCGATGTGATCGCGCAGCGCGGTCACTGCGCCGTCGGCGTCGCGCGCGAGCGCCAACTCCATCATTCGACGATGCTCACCGTCGAGATCGCGATTCTTCTCCCGACCAAGGGGCTGCGACCACCGGCGGTAGAGCTCGGCCTCGTCGCGCAGCCCGTTGGCCAACTGTAGGAGCTTCTTGTTCCCGCATCCGTCGAGCAGTGCGCGGTGAAACGCCGCGTGCGCCAAGGCCCAGTCATCGGTCACGCGGACCGGATCGTCGTCGGTGAGATAGCGCGTACCGACCATCCGGTGATGAGCAGCGACGACCGATGACTCCCAGGCGAGGTCGCCGTCGCCGATGGCACGGCCGAACACCAGTCCCTCGAGTTCGAGGCGCGCGTCGGTCAGCTCACGTAGACGAGGAATGGAAATCTCGGTGACCGCGTAACCGACGTTGGGTTCGTTGGTGACAAGCCCCTCGAGCGACAAGCGAGTGAGTGCCTCACGAATCACGCTCATGCTCGCATCACATTCCGCGGCAAGCACTCCGAACTTCAGTCGGTCACCCGGCAGATAACGGCCGCCGAGGATCTCGCCGCGCAACTGCGCGTAGACGAGGTCGCCTCGCGTCTGCTTCGCCTTCGCTGTTGCCATGGTCACAACCATAGCCCACTTTGTCCAGATCAGTGCCTGATCGACATATTTTCGAAAATATCTTGCACTGACGAATATGAGCGAGTAGACCAGAGATCAGTGACTGTGACACCGATCACCTCCTGGCATCGATGCGCAGCAATACGAGGAAGTGAGCGATCATGCGTCTGGGAGTTCTCGAGAAGCGCGCTGTGCTGGTCGACAGCGGACACCGGCTGGCAATCGACGTCGCCAAGGCCAGTGATGGACGATTCGGTCCGTCGATCACCGCGATCTACGACGCCTGGGACGATTTCGCCGCCTGGGCCCGTGACATCGACCCCACCAACGGCAGCGTCTTCGACGCCACGCTGGAGAATCCGATTCCCGAGCCCGCGCAGGTCTTCGCCATCGGCCTCAACTACGCCGAGCACGCAGCGGAGTCGAAGTACGACGTCCCCGACTTCCCGCCCGTGTTCACCAAGTACCGCACGTCGCTTGCGGGCCCGGTCGGCGTCGTCGAATTGACGGGCCCCAAGATCGACTGGGAGGTCGAGTTGGTCGCGGTGATCGGCCGTGCGGCGCATCGTGTCAGCGAAGCGGACGGTTGGGATCATGTGGCGGGACTGACCATCGGCCAGGACATCTCCGACCGCGAAACCCAATTCAACGCGCACCCACCGCAGTTCAGTCTCGGCAAGTCGTACCCGGGCTACGCCCCGATGGGACCGGTCGTCGTCACGCCGGATGAGTTCGCCGACCGCGACGACCTCGAGCTCAGTTGCGACGTCAACGGAGAACAGATGCAGAAGGGCCGGACGTCGGAAATGATCTTCTCTGTCCCGCAACTGGTCTCGCGTCTGTCGCACATCACGCCGCTCCTCCCGGGCGACGTCATCTTCACGGGCACACCATCTGGCGTCGGTATGGGCAGAACGCCGCAGCGATTCCTTACCGACGGCGACGTCCTCACCTCTCGGATCGCCGACATCGGCGAGATCGAGCAGCGCTTCGTCGCCACGGCAGAGACGCGGTGATCGACGATGCCATTGCACAGGCTCGCATCGGTCACGATGGGCGTACCGAATGTCGATGACACACTCGCCTACTACACGGAATTCGGACTGACGCCGACCTCGGACGGCTGGTTGTCGACCACCGAGGGTGGCGAACAGCTGCGGATCGTCGCCGCGCCGACGCGTCGACTGCTCGAACTGTCGGTCGGCGCTGACGATCTCGACGACATCGACCGCATCCACCACGAACTCGTCTCGAAAGGCTTTCTCGCACAACGGCACGGCGACGAAGTGACCGCCCACGAGCCGGTCGCCGATCTCCGCGCCACCGTGCGAGTCCTGCCGAGACTGAATCAACAGCGTGTCGAACCGACTCCGTACAACGGCCCAGGCCGCATCGAACGGTACGGCCGTGCACCCGGCGTGATCCGCGACTACGCGATCAAGCCGCACAAGCTCGGACACGCGGTGCTCGGTTCCACCGACTACGTGGCAACCTGCCGATTCTTCGTCGACGGACTCGGCTTCAAGATCAGCGACCACATCAAGGGACACGGGTCGTTCCTGCGCTGCTCACAAGACCACCACAACATCCTCGTCATGAACTCACCGGTGACCTACCTGCACCACACCTCATGGCAGGTCGACGATATCGACGACGTGGGGCGTGGCGCCGCGGCGATGCTCGAGGGAAACCCCGAACGCCACGTATGGGGGCTCGGCCGACACCACGCGGGCTCGAACTTCTTCTGGTATCTGAAGGATCCGGCAGGCAACTTCTCCGAGTACTACTCCGACATGGATTGCATCCCCGACGATGCGCTGTGGACGCCGGAAGATCTCGAAGGCGCTCGCGGACTGTTCAATTGGGGACCGCCACCTCCGCCGAGCTTCCTCGCTCCCGAAGACCTGGCCGCGATGATGACCGGCGCACACTCGGCCACCTGAGGGCCGGCCGCCCCGCTGCACACGCAGCTCACCACCCCTATCCACAACCCTTTCCCACGCCTCCGGCACGACGCCGGCACTTCGACCATGGAGGTCGACTCCGATGGAAACCGTCACCACAGATGTCCTCATCGTCGGCGCAGGGCCGGCAGGCCTGACCGCAGCAGCACTGCTCGCCGAGTACGGCGTCAGGGCTCTGACCGTCAGCCGCTACTCCGGCACCGCGAACTCACCACGCGCCCACATCACCAATCAGGGTGCGATGGAGGTCTTCCGCGACCTAGGCATCGACGACCGCGTGCGGGCCGCAGCCGTGCCGAACGAGTACATGGGCAACAACGTCTGGGCGACAAGCTTCGCGGGCACCGAGATCGCCCGGCTGAAGTCATGGGGCTCGGGGACGCTGCGGCACGCCGACTACGAGGTATCGAGTCCGACGGAGATGTGCAACATTCCGCAACACATCCTCGAACCGATACTGCTGCAGGCGGCGCGTGAGTTCGGCGCGGAGATCAGGTTCAACACGGAGGCCGTCTCGCTGACCGACACCGGCGATCACGTCGATGCCATCGTGCGCGAACGCACGACAGGCGCCGAGTATCGGATACGCGCGAAGTATGTGATCGGCGCCGACGGCGGCCGTTCGACGGTCGCGCAGCAGCTGGAGTTTCCGCTGCGCGGAGAGATGGGCCTCGGTGCCGCCATGAACATCTGGCTCGAAGCAGACCTCTCCCAGTACACTGCCCATCGCCCTGGAACGCTCTACTGGATGGCGCAGCCCGGCAACGACTACTGGGTCGGCAGCGGCACATGGATCTGCGTGAAGCCGTGGACGGAATGGGTGCTGCTGTGCATGTACAACCCCGAGGACGGCGAACCCGACACGTCCGAGGAGGCGGTCATCGAGCGGGCCCGCACCACCATCGGCGACGACTCCATCGACATCCGGATCAAGGCCGTCAGCAAATGGCAGATCAACCACGTCATCGCCGACACGTTCAGCAAGGGTCGAGTCTTCCTCGCAGGCGACGCCGCTCACCGGCACCCGCCTGCGAACGGTCTAGGCACCAACACGTCGGTGCAGGACTCCTTCAACCTCGCGTGGAAGCTCGCGATGGTGCTGCGTGGCGACGCCGAACCGACACTCCTCGACACCTACACCCAGGAGCGCCAACCCGTCGGAGAACAGGTCGTTGATCGCGCGATGGAGAGCGTGCGCAACATGCTGCCGATCTCGCAAGCCCTGGGCTTCGAGCCCGGACAGTCCGCGGAGGACGGTTGGAAGATGCTCGACGAGTTGTTCTCCGGAACCGAGCGCGGCGCGCAGCGACGCCGCGAACTCGACAGTGCCGTCGCGCTGCAGAACTATCAGTTCAACGCGCACGGAGTGGAACTGGGACAACGCTATTCGTCGACGTGCATCGTCGACGACGGCACCGATTACCCCGAAAACGTCCGCGACGCAGAGCTCTACTACCAGCCGACGACACATCCGGGAGCGCGCCTGCCCCACGCGTGGGTAGAGCAGGGTCGACGCCGCGTCTCGACCGTCGACATCACGGGACACGGTGCGCTCACACTGATCATCGGAGAGAACGGCGATGACTGGCGTGCCGCGGCGGCACAGGTGGCACAGGAATTCGGGATCGAACTCGACGTCCGCGCCGTCGGCGTCGGTTGTGAGTACCACGACGTCCTGCGGGAATGGACACAGCAGCGCGAGGTCGGCGCCGATGGTGCGCTCCTCGTCCGACCCGACCATCACGTCGCGTGGCGCAGCTTGGCGATGGTCGACGATCCGGTCTCCACTCTCCGCGCAGCGCTGAGCACGGTCCTTGCCAGGAAGGCACCTACCAACGCCGCGCCAAGAGCCCCGCAGACGGAGACGATCGCCTCTCGGGACGACGCCGCGAAAGTCGTCACGGTCGGGAGCCGAGCACCGCTCGGTGCCGGTTCGAACTGAACCGGTTCGTCACCACGCTCGATCGATGAGAACATCACGCGCCGATGACACTTTGCCTTCAGCGGTTGCGGCTTATGGGACAGAAGTGTTCAGTGTTACTACTGTGACTAAAGTTGTTCGCAAGTTCTCGTCGAGCACGGCCTCTCGGTCGGCATCCAAGCGCCTTGGCATGATCGCTCTGGGCGTCGTGGTGGCCTCAGGAATGAGTGCGCCGGCCTTCGCGTCTGCCGCTCCCGTAGATGACATCGCCGGCGCGTTGGGCGGGCTCGCCAACTCCCTGTTGTCCGACTCCGGGCTTCCCAGCTCATCGTCGGAGCTGGGGCTCGGCGACATCATCCCGAAGGTGCCCTCACCGGGCAACGGGACGTCGCGTTGCACCTCGGTCGTCCAGGTTGGCGACTCGACGTCGGTCAACGCAGACAAGGCATCGGCATTGCCGAGTCCGAGTGACACCGCGTCGGCGCAGTACCGGCGAGTCGGGGCGACGTCGGTGAAGGTCGACGCGCTGAGCGGACGAGCAGTCGTCGGAGGTCCGGGGACCGACGCCGAGAAGGCAGTCGCCGGACTGCTCAGCTCTGGCTCGAAAGGCTGCTGGGTGATCGCGATGGGCATCAACGACGCCGGGGCGATCTCATCCGGCAGCACGGTGAGCGCCGACGCGCGGATCGACCGCATCATGTCCGCGTTGAAGGGTCAACCCGTGTTGTGGCCGACGGTCACGACGTCGAATCCGAAGAACCAGGCATTCGGCCCCGCGGCGATGGCAACATTCAACACAGCACTACGCGCCGCACTCGCGCGCTACCCGAATCTTGCCGTCTACGACTGGGCAGGCAGTGCACCAGCGAACGAGTTCGCCTCCGACGGAATTCACTACACGGCCGCCGGTACCGCCGATCGCAATCGCCGATTCGCCGACGCTCTGGCCCGCGCCTACCCGCAGGGTGTCGCAGGCTATCTCCCCGCCAGCCGATGGATCACCGGCTGACCCAGGTTCGATCGCGCCTCGGACGCGACGGGAGATACCGTCAGATCGGGCAGGAGATACTGAGATCACGCTTTCCTGTGACTGCCTGCCGCAGCCCCTGGGTGACGGCATCGGCATACAGGAAGGTGCCTGGCCCGAACGGATGCACTCCGTCGGCGCCGAGAAGCTGCTGGTGACTTGCGGCAGCCTGGCACCACGGCGCCAGGTAGACGTTCGGGTGCCGCGGCGCGTACTGCAGAACCTGGCGAGCCGCCTGCGGGATACCGTCGACCGGGCCGTACGGCACCAGCAATACGATCTGGTGGCCTGGTCCGATCTCGCCGAGGATGCGGTCGAGTTGTCCGTCGAACGCCTGGCCGTTGGTACCGAACCCGAGGACGACGAATTTGCGTAGCTGACGGGCGGCGGCGAGGTTCTCGATGATCGGTTCGCCACCGGTGTAGTGGCGCGAGACCTCCGCGTCGATGTACATGCCCGGGAACCGGTTGGTCAGCGCCATCGACGACGCCAGCATCACCGAGTCACCGATTCCGGTGATCTCACCGCCGAGCGGAAGCGTCGGAACGGGTGCCGCGGGCGGAGGAGGAGGTGCGTGCCGCAGCGCGGCGGCGTTGGCCTTCTGCATCTGCGCAAGCTGGTCGAGTTGCTCCTCCAGCTGTGACTTTGCCGGGCTGGTGCCCAGTGCGGAACCAGCGAACAGAGCAACAGCGAGGGCAGCGGCGAGTGCAAGGGCAGGCGCAGCAGTGCGTTGGCGCGAACCAAGCAAGTTCAGGACGCCACGCAGACCCAAGCGATGGAACGGGGTTTCGATCCACCGGAACGACGCCTCGGAGAGCGCCAGCGTCAGGACGGCAGCGATGAGTCCGATCACCCATACGGGCAGAGTCCCCGAGTGAACTCGGTCAGCATGGAAGAGCTGCCGCAGCACCACCACGACAGGCCAGTGCCACAGGTAGATGCTGAACGACCGTGTACCGAGGTACCGCAACGGCTGACGACACATCAGTCGGTGAACGCGACCTCTCCCCCGGATCGCATCGAGCACGATCCCCGCGGCCAGAATGCACGCCAGCAGCAGTCCGCCCTGATACGTGAACGACGACGTATCCGGTAGCACCAGGAAAAGCACCACCAGAGCGAGGAAACCGACCGGGGCGAGAGTAGCGCCGAGCAGGTCGACGACACGCTCAGGCACCAACCGCGGCCACGAATCGGGTGCTGCAGGCGACGGCGCCGTCACGAGAAGCGCCAGGATCACCCCGACCAACAACCCGAATGCGTGTGTGTCTGTACCGAAGTACACCCGGCTCGGGTCGGCATGGGGATCATGGAGCAGCCACATCGCCACGACCGATCCACCGCCAGCACAGTGGCCACCCCGGCTGCGACCCAGAGGCGTCGACGCATCGGCAACGCGCGCGCAGCCGCCATGATCGCCACGAACAGCAATGGCCACACGACGTAGAACTGTTCCTCGATCGCCAGCGACCAGTAATGCATGAAGATCTGCGGCGTCGTGTTCGCGAAGTAGCTATGTGACTGAGAGATCTGCACCCAGTTATTGACGAAAAACGCAGATCCGACGAACTGCGGCACTAGTGTCGCGTTTCGTTAGTTGGTTTTCGGTTGAGCTTTCTTGAGAATCTCCTCGACCGGTTTCGTCCACACGAA
>NZ_LZMO01000270.1:0-30718 GCF_001665715.1 Gordonia sp. 852002-10350_SCH5691597 | reverse complement strand
CGTGAACTCGGTGATCTTGCCTTTGACCGATTCCACGGCCTCGTTGATCTTGTCGCTGGATTCACTCATGGTGTCGACTCCTCGCCATGCGGAGCCCGATGCTCCGCGCTCGATTACCAACCTGCCACAACGGGGCGCCTGTGTCTTTGGGTGAGAACCCTGGTTTGTGCATACCTCGACACCCCTGCGATCAGGTGGTAGCGCGCAGCACGTCGACGATGGCGTCGAGGTTGCGCTCGAATCGCTGCTCTCGATCGCCAAAAAGAATCCGACCGGCCTCCGCGACCAGCGGAACGTCGTCGCCGAGCATCTCGGTCCGATCCGACAGCGAGTAACGCGGCTCGCCCGACTGCGCACGCTCCTGTTCTTCGATGACGAATCCGACGACAAAAGCTGTCACGAATTCGACTGCGCGCACCGCCCTTTCGAGATCAACGCCCGACGCGACGAGCTGCTCGAGCCACGGTTCCTGCGCACGCAGCACCTCTGGGTCGGTCAGTCGCGTTCCGCTGAACGTGCGTGCGCCGTCGCGGTGGGCGAGGTATTCGCGACGCAGCACGCGCGCGTAGGTCGCGACCGAGTCGGGCCAGACGTCCATTGGTTGCGCACGGAGTTCGGTGATCACCCGACGTTGAATCTCGGTGCCCATCTCGTCGAGCAGCGCCTGCTTGTTCTCGACGTGCCAGTACAGGGCCGGCGCCTTGACTCCGAGTCGGGTCGCCACAGCGCGGACCGTGACGGCGTCGATGCCCTTTTCGTCGAGCAGATCCAACGCCGCTTGCACGATGTCGGCGCGGGTCAGTCCTTTGGATCGTCCTGTCGGCACGGTTGACAGATTAACAAAGTTAAGGGAACCTGGTGGCAGTCCCGATTTAACTAAGTTAAGGAGACTCCTCATGAAGGCAGCAATCATCACCGAAGCCGGACACAACCCGGTGCCCGGAACCTTCGACGAACCGGAGGTCGTCGCGGGAACACAGCTCTTCGAGCTCGTGGGCGCAGGTCTGCACCAGATCGTCAGGTCGTTGGCGGCGGGCCGCCACTACGGCAGTTCCGGCATCTACCCGCAGGTGCCAGGCATCGACGCTGTGGTGCGCGCAGCAGACGGTTCACTGCGCTACACGGGCCGCATCGCACCTCCCTGGGGCACGATGGCCGAGCGCATGGCAGCACAGGGCGGATTTCCGGTCCCCGACGACGCCGACCCGCTCGCAGTGGCCGCGGGGGTCAATCCCGCAGGCTCCGGATGGCTTCCGCTGCACGCCCACCGGGACGCGCGCGGCAGGCTCGGGACCGTGCTGATCCTGGGTGCGACAGGAATGTCGGGTCGGCTGGCAGTTCAGAGCGCACGGGTCCTTGGTGCCGACCGCATCATCGCCGCCGGCCGGAACCAGGCGGTACTACGCAGCCTGCGCGCGCCCAACGTCGACGTCGTCGAACTCGATGTCGACGATCCAGCAGGCGCGCTAGCCGAGGCCGTTGCCACGTCGACCCCCGACCTTGTCCTCGACTACGTCTGGGGTCCGGTCGCCGAGGCCACGTTCACCGCGCTGGGGCGGCAGGGATTGCACGAAGACGACGCTCAGATCTCGTACGTGCAGATCGGGTCGCTCGCCGGGACGCACGCCGCCGTACCGTCGACGCTCCTGCGATCACGGAACATCACGATCTCCGGCAGCGGGGCGGGTTCGGTGTCTGCCGAGCAGCAGATGCGCTCGATTCCCGCGGTCATCGACGCGATCGCATCGGGCGCCCTGCAGGTGCCCTACGCGGCGTTCGGGATCGACGACGTCGAGAAGGCGTGGAGCTACGACGGACCGGAGCGCGCCGTCGTCACGCCGTGACGGAGCGGTCAGGGGCGCACGGTCGACAGTCTTGAGCGCCCAGTCGGCCGTCTCGAGCGCACCGTCGACGGCTCAGCCCTCGCGGCGCGTGTCGAAGAAGCCGACCATCAGCTCCCGACACTCCGCCTCCCGCACCCCGCCGCGGACCTGCGGGCGGTGGGCAAGGCGCGGGTCGCGGACGACGTCCCACAGCGACCCGACGGCGCCGGTCTTGGGTTCCCACGCGCCGAAGACCAGTGCGTCGACGCGTGAGAGCGTGATCGCGCCAGCGCACATCGTGCACGGCTCGACGGTGACCGCGATGGTGCACCCGGGTAGGCGCCACCCGTCACCGAAGGCGTGCGCGGCGGCTCGGAGCGCGAGGATCTCGGCGTGGGCGGTCGGATCCGCGTCGAGTTCACGACGGTTGCCTGCGCGCGCGAGTTCGACGCCCGCGGGGTCGAAGACCACGGCCCCGATGGGGACATCGTCGGGTCCGGAGGAGTCGACGGCCGCGGACAGCGCCTCACCGATCATCTGATCCCACAGGCTCATCTGATCCGGAACGCGCGACGCGTCATGCCCGCCGTTCACACGCGGGCCCTCAGTGTCCGAGCGAGTCGAGCACCTTCGACAGTTCGTCGGCGAATCCGAGTCGCGCGGCGATCATGCCGATCTGCTCGTCGGCGTAGAGGTCGGTGTCGCCGACGATGACGCCCATCACCGCGTCGGGAAGTCCGAGGTCGGAGAGCACGCCGAGGTCGCCTTCCTCCCACGGGTCGATGTCGTCGAGCTCGTCGTCGTCGAGATCGGGGACGTCGACGTTGATGGCGTCGAGGACGTCGGCGGCGATGTCGTAGTCGATCGCGGCGGTCGCGTCGGAGATCAGCAGTCGTGCACCGCCGGGGGCCGGGCGGACGACGATGAAGAATTCGTCGTCGATGTCGAGGAGTCCGAACACGGCACCCGCTGCCCGCAGCTCACGCAATTGCGTCTCGGCGGCGGACAGGTCGGTCAGGGCGGACTCGTCGAGCGCCTTCACCTTCCAAGCGGCATCCTCGCGGACCACGGCTACCGCGAAACCCTCGATATCGTCGATCGCTTGCTGCTTGTTGGAGTCCGAAACCCCAGCGCCGGCACCTGCCATGACGCTCACGGTAGTCGAGAATCGACGCCCGCCCCAATCCCCTTCCGACTCTGGCCGTCCACACTCCGTCGGCACACGCTCCGGGACCCGCGACCGATGTGCGAATCTGGTCCTTGTGACCGGAGACAAGCAGGGCAGCCAACCGCAGACCGCGCAGGAATCACAGGCGACGTCGACGACTCGACGACCGGTCTGCATCCTCGGCCTCGGGCTGATCGGCGGGTCGTTCATGCAGGCCCTCACGGCGGCCGGGCGCGACGTGTTCGGCTACAACCGCTCCGAGGCGACCGTCGACGCGGCGTCGAATTCTGGATACGACGCCTCGTCGGATCTGGTTGCGACGCTGCGACGCGCGGCAGCCGACGACGCGATCATCGTGCTGGCCACCCCGGTCACGACGATCGAGCCGCTGCTGAGTGCAATCGCCGAGACGGCACCGCAATGTCTGCTCACCGATGTCATCAGCGTGAAACAGGCTGTGGCAGAGAAGGTTTCCAGGCTTCATCCGCATGCGCGGTACGTCGGCGGGCATCCGATGGCCGGGACCAGCCGGTCCGGATGGGACGCATGCGATCCGACGCTGTTCACCAATGCGATGTGGATGGTCACCACGTCCGACGACACCGACGCCGACGATTGGACCGCGGTGGCAGAGCTCGCGCTGCAGGTGTCAGCGATTGTCGTACCCGCGGCGCCCGACGCACACGACAGGGCCGTCGCGGCGATCTCGCACGTTCCGCACCTGCTTGCCGCCGACACGGCTGCTGTGGGCGCAGGAGAGAGCAACCTCGCACTTCGTCTGGCAGCCGGCAGTTTCCGGGACGGGACGCGCGTGGCCGCGACCGAACCCGCACTGCAGCGCGCCATGATCGAGGCCAACGACATCGCCGTGCTGAACGCGCTCAGCGAGGCGATCGACCGTCTCGTGCAGGCACGCGACGAACTGCGCGACTCGGGCAGCGTTGCCGCGCTGATCGACGACGGGCATCGCGCACGCATGGCCTACGAGGAAATGGCCGCGCGGGGTCGGGAGCCCATTGTCGGGGTCAGCGTCGGCGCACCCGGCTGGGCGTCGGACATGCGCAAACAGGCCCACGAGGGTCGGGTCTGGCTGGGGTGACCCCTCAGACGCGCTCGGCCAGTCCCGAGTAGTTGACGACGAATCCGTTGTCGTCGACGGTGATCTTCGCGGTCGCCACCGGCGAGACGACGTCGATGCCGTCGGGCCCGGAGGTGTAATGCATCCGCGCAGGCTTGACGTCGCCGGTCGGCAGATAGACGTACGCCACCGGGATCTCGACGTCGGTCGGAGCTGTGGTCAGGCCGAATCGACGGATGGGCAGCGCGTTGAACATCGGCGACATGGCCAGGTCGACGTCCTGCGCGCCGTCGAAGTCGCTGCGAATGGTGTCGCCGTTGGTGCGCACGAGCCAGAGGTTCTCGTCGTCGTGAGAGAGTCCGAGTTGGCTCTCGCCGCTCTCCCGGAGGAGGTGGATGGAGAGTCGCTTGGTGATTCCCGCGTCGTTGGTGATCAGCTCGTACGACGCGGAGAACGCCTCGTTGTCGGCGGTTGCCGCCGAGATGATGCGACCGTATGCCTTGATGCGCAGTCCGGACACGTGCAGGCGCACCTGCTCGAGTCTGTCGACTCCGACACCACGCCAGGTGATCATCGTCTTGTACTCCCGAACCGGAGCGGTATCGACCGATCCGCCGCTCGCCGCGGTGTCGTGATCAGGGGCTGGGGTTGTACTCACGCGTCTACGGTAGCGAGCGAGAGGCCGCGACACACATCGGATGGCGGTCTCCACCACTTCGTTACGGTCAGGCGCGGCAGGTGGCGGTGCGTCGGGACGACCCGGCGTCGACCCGATCGATCGAGACGCTCTGGCCGTCGACCTTGATCTCGCACGACGCCGAGCTGTTCAGCCCGGCCAGGACCAACAGTCGTAGCGGCGCCGATCCCGCGGTGAACTCGAGGTGCCAGGTTGGAGGTGGCGTGAACTCGCTGCGCAGGCCGACGTCGTCGACGTAGAGGATGGTTCCGCTGCCCTCGATGGTCGCGTCGTAGGTGACGGATCGGCCCGCGGTGTCGCTGTCGCGCGGTGCAGGCGTCGCACCGGGCGGGACCATCGGGTTGTTGGGTTGCTGTTGCTGGGTCGGGACGTCGGGGGTGGTGGGATCGACGAGCGTCAGGGTCGCAGGCGCGTCCTGGGACTGCGCGTCGGATTGTCGGATCAGCGAGAAACCGTAGAACACCAAACCGAGAACGACGGCCGCGACCAGCGCGAACACCACCCCCGTGCCGAACCTGCCCGGCGACTTCGGCTGACGCCGCTCGTCGTCGAATCTTGATGGGCCGGGTTCTGTAGGGCCGGGTGGGGGCGCTCCGGCGCCTCCCGACTGCGGTGTGACGCCTGCGGGAGCCTGGGGTCCGGCGGCTGCACGCGAGGGCTGCTGGCCGGGAACGAACCGCGGCGTGCCGTCGGGGGCGAAGCCGAGCGGCGGGTAGAGGCCAGGCATCAACGGCGCGCGATAGAGGTCCTCGGGCCGTGGCCCCGCCTCCTGCTGTCCCATGCTGACGCTCCCGTCTCGACATCGTGATCCCGACCATCCCTGATCCCGACGATCCCTGATCCCGACCATACGGACCGCTACGACAACACGACGGCCGGCCCCGGGCATCGCGCCCGCGGCCGGCCGTCGTGGGTGGTCAGGTGTGCTCGGTCAGACGGTGTTCTGCATGCTGACTCCGTCAGACGGTGTTCTGCAGGGGCGCGAACTTGAAACGCCCATCCTCGAACAACAGCGGGTACAGCAAGCCGCCGATGATGCCGCCGACGAGAGGTGCAACCCAGAAAACCCACAACTGTCCCGGTGCGCCGTTGCCGTTGAAGAAGGCGACACCCGTCGAGCGCGCCGGGTTGACCGACGTGTTGGAGATCGGGATCGAGATGAGGTGAATCAGCGTCAGGCTCAAGCCGATTGCCAAGGCGCCCATACCCTTTGGTGCGCGGACGTCCGTCGCACCGAGCACGACGATCAGGAAGAACGCGGTCAGCAGGATTTCCGCCACGATGACCGCGGCAAGTGTGTAGTTGCCGGGGCTGTGCTCGGCGTAGCCATTGGCAGCCATATTTCCTTCACGCGACCACCCCGGTTTGCCCGAGGCGATGCCCCACAGCGCGAGTCCCGCGAGCAGACCGCCGACGATCTGCGCGACCCAGTAGCCCGGTAGGTCGCGCCACGGGGTACGTCCGCCGACGCAGGCACCGAGCGTGATGGCGGGATTGAAATGCCTCCGGAGATGTGACCGAGGGCGTACGCCATCGTGACCACGGTGAGACCGAAGGCGAGGGCGACGCCGAGGTAGCCGACACCCACCTGAATTCGGGTGCCGGTGTCGTCACCGACAGCCACCTCTTTCGCGGCAAAGATCGCGGTACCGCAACCGCCGAAGACCAGCCAGAACGTGCCGAACAACTCGGCAGTGATTTTTGCAATGGGCGAAGGCATAGAGTTCCTCTCGTCGTACGACCCAGGACCGAAATGTCACATCAAGCACTTGCGCCACTTCAGTAAATCACCCATGATTGCGGATTCTCAGTGTCCGATTCACAACAGTGACCTCGGCGAGACCGCGTGCAGACCTGGCACCGGGACGCCGGACGAGACCCGTCGACGACAAACTCCCCGCCACCGAGTACCGGTGACGGGGAGTTGTGTGGTGCGCCCGTAGGGATTCGAACCCCAAACCTTCTGATCCGTAGTCAGATGCTCTATCCGTTGAGCTACGGGCGCGTAGCGTTATTCAGTTCTCCGCGGTCGAGGCAGACTGCGGTGGCGGAGGCGAGAGGATTTGAACCTCCGGTCCCGTTTTAGCGAGACAACTCATTAGCAGTGAGTCCCATTCGGCCGCTCTGGCACGCCTCCTTGGCGGAGTCCTTTCGAACTGCCGAGTGGAAAGATTACACACGGTCGTCAGTCGGAAGCAAACCGCGAGCTAGTCGGCACGACGACCTGCACAGACGGCCCCTGACGGAGGCGTCGCGGAGAACGCGCAAACGTCGCCTCACATGAGCCGGTTTCGGCACGCGCGTACCCGCGTCCTACATTTGACGTGTGAGTTTCCGCCTTCGCCTCCACCTCGAAGAACTGCCCGTCTACGTGCCCGGTGCAACGTTTCCCGGCGCGATCAAACTCGCGAGCAACGAGGTGACGTTTGGCCCGTTGCCCAGCGTCGAGCAGGCCATCACCGATTCGCTGCAGACCATCAACCGTTACCCCGACAACGGCATGGTCGAGTTGACGGCCTCACTCGCCAAGCGTCTGGGCGTCACCGAGGATGAGATCCAGGTCGGCTGCGGCTCGGTCAGCCTCTGTCAGAACCTCGTGACCATCACCTGCGAGCCGGGCGACGAGGTCTTGTTCGGCTGGCGGTCGTTCGAGACCTATCCGCTGGCAACCCGTCTCGTCGGAGCCGTGCCGGTGCAGATCCCACTGACCGACGAGCTCAGCTACGACCTACCCGCGATGGCCGACGCGATCACCGACCGCACCCGCCTGATCTTCGTCTGCAACCCGAACAACCCGACGGGCACCATCGTCGACGCCGACAGCCTGCGGACCTTCCTGGCCAAGGTGCCCAGCGACGTCGTCGTCGCTCTCGACGAGGCGTACTTCGAGTACGTGCGGCCGTCGCAGACTCAGGCGTACGACGCCATCGAACTGCACCGCGAGTACCCCAATCTGGTTGTGCTGCGGACATTCTCGAAGGCGTACGGACTCGCGGGGCTGCGCGTCGGATATGCGATCGCACATCCCGAGGTGATCACCGCGCTCGGCAAGGCCCACGTACCGTTCTCCGTGAACTCGGTGGCTCAGGCCGCGGCCGTCGCAAGCCTCGACGCCGACGACGAGCTACTCGCGCGCACCGAGGCGATCGTCAGCGAGCGCACCAGAGTCGCAGACCGGTTGCGCGACATGGGATATCGCGTCCCGGCCACGCAGGCGAACTTCGTCTGGATCGAACTCGGCGACGCGACAACTGATTTCGCCGACGCCGCGCGCGACGCAGGCGTGATCATCCGACCCTTCGCCGGCGACGGCGTACGCGCGACCGTCACCGAGGCCGACGAGAACGACGCCTTCCTGAGCTTCGCCACCCGCTGGGCCGAGGACCACTCGGTCGGCTAGGGCATTCCCGAGCGGCGGCTCAGTACAGGCCGCGCGAGACGGTGCGCCAGGCGGCGGGAAGGTCTTGCTCCCAGTAGGCCCAGGTGTGCGTGCCGATCAGGCGGAAGCCGTCGGTGTAGGGCACGTTGTTGGCGCGCATCGTCGCGGCGAACTCCAGCGAGCAGCGGTAGGCGCCCAGCTCCAGCGCCGACGACGACGCCGTCACGGCCTCGGGTGGGCCCTCGTCGGGTTCGATGCGACGCTGCAGATCGAGTGGGCCGATCGCGCCGGATCCGGCGGCCAAGAAGATGTTCTTGCCGCGCAGCGCGTCGAGATGCTTGGCCGGATCGTGAGCGTCCCAGCCCGCCGAACCGAACGGTCCCCACATATTCGTCGCGTCGCCCCCATCGCGACCGACGGTCGTGCGCACGTAGGCCTCGTTGGCGGCGCCGGAGACCGGCGGGCAACCCGAGAGTGAGGCGAGTCCGCTGTAGGTCGACGGGTGACGGATGGTGAGCGCGAACGCCGCCTGGCCGCCCATCGACAGGCCGATGACCGCGTTGCGGCCGTTGCCGTCGAACTGCTTGTTGATCAGCGGGGGGAGTTCCTTGGCGAGGAAGGTTTCCCACATGGGTTGTCCCACTTTGGGATCGTGCTTCTGCCAGTCGGTGTAGAAGCTGCCCTTACCGCCGGTCGGCAGCACCACGTTGACGTTCTTGCCTGCAAAGAAGCGGCCCGCGTGGCCCTTGGTGATCCAGTCGCTCACGTCGCCCTCGGCTCCGGCGCCGTCGAGCATATAGACGGTCGGCCGCGGGCCTGACGCGTCCGCGGGGGTCAGCACCGACAACTTGATCTTCGTCTTCATCGACGGCGACGTGACCCAGATGTCGGTTCTGAGCGGTCCGAGTTTCTGAACCTTCGCGATCTTCGCGACGGGCACGGGTGCCGCGTTCGCGGCGGGAACACCGGTGAGTAGCGCGGCACATCCGGCAAGCGCGGTCGCGAGTACTGCAGATCGCCGAAGCACCGATCCACTACCTTCCGTACGCCGACGCGCAGCCGCGATTCTCCAACGCCCAGCCATGCAACGGTCTCCTCGAACTCTTCGGAGCGCGCCGACCGTTGATGGTCGGGCGCTCGCAGCAGTGCGCATCTTCTTCAACAGCGCATCGTTATTGTCTAGACGGCCCGCAATCAGTGGGTTCCCCTCCCACTGCGGCCGGTGTCGTCCACAGGGTACGTGTCGATCCTGGCAATCGACATCCCCGAACCGCCTTCACGCAACGTCGACATAGGGTTGTTATTTGTGACGACACCAAAGAATCCGGACAGTTCGGCGAAGCCTGCAGGTGAACGCGGTCTCGGTGTCCGAGACTTCGCATTCGTCGCCGAGGTCCCCGTGCGGTGGTCGGACATGGATGCGTTCGGTCACATCAACCACGCGCGGATGGTCACCCTCATGGAGGAGGCGCGCATCCAATGGTTGGTCATGGCAACCACCCTGGCCGCCGAAGCCGACACCCCGACCGGGTCGCAGGCCGAACTGATCAAGAGCGCAATGATCGTCCACGTCGAGATCAGATATCAGAGCCAACTACGGCACGACGATTCGCCGCTGCGAATTGGCATGTGGATCAAGGGTTTTCGATCGGTCGACTTCACCATCGGTTATGAGATCCGCGGCGCGCACGCCGAGGACGACTCCAAACCCGCCTGTGTCGCGAGCACCCAGATGGCCGTCGTCGACGTGGCGGCACACTCACTTCGACGGCTGAGCAGCGTCGAAAAAGATCACCTGCGGTCTTGGTCGCGCGCCTGAAACGACGCGGTCAGGACGGCTCGTAGCGGGCGGGAAGCTCGCGCGGCACGGCAGGTGAGATCCGAGCGATGTTGCCCTCGAGGACGTCGCGGTAGATACGCAACTGCTCCTCGCCGCTGCGCACCTGCTCGCTCAGGCGTTTGGCGTTGTCGACGGAGATCTCCCGGTCGCCCGACCTGGCGATGAGCGCGTCGATCCGGTCGTCGATGGTTGCGGCCCTGTTGTATTCAGACAGGATCTGCAGTTCGACGGCGGCCGACTCGACGACGTGCGCGACGTCGCCGAGCGCCTGCACACGGTCGATGAGTTCGGTCCAGACCGGCCGCAACACCGTTTCGCGACGGTCGATCTGGGCGGCGAACGAGGCGTCGAATCCGCCGTTGCGCTTGGCGCGGTCGAGGTCGATCCGCACGGAGCGCAGCGCGATGACGTCGGCGACGATCTCGGCGAGTTCGGCGTGCAGATTGACCTGCGTGCGCTGCACGGCGAAATGGTCCGACCGCCAGGCCGGATTGCGCATGATGCGGTCGTAGTAGTGGGCGGCGAGAAACATCAGCGTCTCGTAGCCGTCGACGAAGTTCGCCACCCCGGACAGCGGTGAAGCGGGGGTCCTCGGCGACGCGGGAGTGCCGTCGACTGCGGCAACGCGGTTGGCCCACTCCCCCGCCTGCGGATACCCCGAGCGTGCGGCGACCTGTCCGACGACGCCCGCGATCCGTTCCACAGCCGCCGTTCCCGCACGGCGCATCGGATTCGATGTGTTCACGTTCGGGGTCGGTGTGCAGAGCAGTCCGGCGAACAGCCGCTCGCGTTCCTCGATCTCGAGGTACACGTTCTCCCGACGCTCCCTCCGGATGGCGCGCGTGCTACCTGCGAAGACGCCCTTCGCGGTCACGATCAGCTTGCGCGAGTCGTCGCGCCGACGCAGCAGCCCGTTGAGACGGCCGCGCATCAGCGTCACGACCATTCCGGGCACCATCGGGGCGTCGAGTTGGCTTTCGAGCTGGACGATCGCCCGCTGGAGTCGACGCAGCTCGCCGAAACCCGCAGGCAGCGTCGGCACAGGTAGTCCGGAAGAAATCCGGCGAACCAGGATCGCCCGACCCGCAGGCGTGAGGTACCCCGACGCCACGAGTAGTGCGGCGGCATCGGAGAGTTCGGGGCGCTCACCCGCGATGGCCGATCGCTCACACCAACTGCGGATCTGCGCACTGCTGTCGCCACCCCGCTGGGCCGCGCTCTTGTCGATCATCGTCGTAACGCCTTCGATTCGGGACTGTCTGGCGAGCGGGAGTGGTTCCCCGGCTCCGCCGCGTTCCCAGATTCTACCTGCGCAATTCGGGTGCCCGGGGCGTCGTCGCACGCCACAGGGGTCGGGTCGCGCGGTGCAACAACCACGCGACCGGGATGCTGATCGCGGTAGTCACCACGAACGCCACGACGACATTGCCGCTGAATACGCGGTAGTTCAGCAGATCCATGACCACCTCGAGTACGAGTACGTGCACGAGGAAGAACTCGTAGGAGATCTCGCCGAGCCACACGACGGGTCGGCTCCCGCACAGCCGAGCCCACGGCGACGACTGGTCGGTGGCGGTGAGCGGACCCACCATCCCGACGGCGATGACGAGGTAGAGCAGATGCTTGACGATCGTGGCCGACGCCGTGCTCGGCGTGATCGTCGGCTCACCTGCCAGCGGCAGACCCGACACGAGGAACGCGGCAGCCGCGGCCGCGGGCCAGAACCAGGTGTTCCACTTCGCGACGAGGGGCGCGCAGACCGCAAGGACCATGCCGGCGATAAACCATCCGAGGAAGGCGGGTGCCCAGAGTCGGGCCGTCGGATCGGCGTCGGGATTTCCGTCGACGAGCACCGCCCACACCGGACTCACCAGCCCGATCACGAGCAGGCCACCGATGAGTAGATCCGGTCGCCAGCGGCGTCGACACACGACGACGATCAGCAGCCATGCGATCACCGGCAGCAGCAGGTAGAACACGACTTCTGCTGCGAGACTCCACATCTGGGTCAGGCCGGCATGCAGGTGGCCGATGCCGTAGACCTGCGTCAGCGTCATGTTGCGCCAGAAACCCGACCAGCCGACGCCCGTCACCACGGCCTCGCCACCCGGCGAATACCAGCCGTAGACGAGGTAGACCGCGATCACCGTGATCCAGTACGCGGGCAGGATTCGGCGTGCGCGATGCCAGAAGTAGCGCCGCGTCGACGGTGGGCCCGAGCCCTTCTGCAGCGGTCGAATCCACTCCGAGAACAGCAGGAACCCCGAGAGTACGAAGAAGATGGCGACGCCGACCTCGAACCGCGAGAACAGGCGCCCGACGTAGTCGTCGGTGTAGTTGCCGGTCCAGAACGCCGCATGTGTCAGGCAGACCGCGGCCGCGGCCGGCGCACGCACTCCGGTGAGCGACGGGATGCGGTGGGCCATGGGCCGATCCTGCCAGGTCGGGCGAGCGCGGCAGCGTCGAGGACCTCTCGCCGCGTGGCAGGATGACGCCATGGGCGACGAGCAGATCACCGGCCAGATCTGGCAGAACGGCGAGAAGGTCGACGGGTTCTCGCTCGCATCGATCTCCGATCACATCGGCGAGTCAGACACGCTCGTCTGGGCAGACCTGCAGTGCCCCAGCCACGAGACCCTCGGATCGCTGGCCTCCGAACTCGGTCTCAACTCGTTCGCCATCGAGGACACCATCTCCGCGGCCGAGCGCGTCAAGACGGTGTCCTACAGTGACCACACGTTCATCATGGTCTATGCGATCGAGATGAAAACACCTGTGGTGCAGGAGAAGAACCGCACCGACGACGACTCCGACGACGCTCCGCCGCCGACCTCGGGCACCGTCGAAGGAAGAAAACAGGACAGGCGGGCGAAGTCGTTCACGCTGCATCGCATCTCGATCTTCATCAAGGACAACGCACTGATCACGGTGCGAATGCATCCTGACGACGGGATCGCGACCGTCATCGAACGCTGTGAGGACACCCACGCGGCGTCGTTCGGTGTCAGTGGCCTGCTCTACGTGCTCCTCGACGTCGTGGTCGACGGCCACTTCAACGCCGTGCAGGTGCTCGACGACCAGATCGAAGAACTCGAGGACTACCTGTTCGACGACTCCATTCCCAACGTGCAGTTGCAGCGGCGCACCTACGATCTGCGCAAGGATCTCGTGGTGCTGCGGCGAGTGGTACTTCCGATGCGCGACGTGGTCGGCACCATCCAGCGCCACCGCTATCAGGATCGCGACGACCACGCAAAGGAACTCGACCCCAACTACTCCGACCTCTACGACCACGTGCTGCGGGCAGCCGAATGGACCGAGTCGTTACGCGACATGCTCAGCAGCGCGTTCGAGACCAACCTGTCCCTGATGGACGCCCGGCTGAACACGGTGATGAAGAAGCTGACGGCGTGGGCCGCGATCATCGCTGTGCCGACCCTCATCACCGGCTACTACGGACAGAACGTGTTGTTCCCCGGATACAGCACGTCGTGGGGTGTCTGGGTCAGCGCGATCCTGATCGTCGGATCGGTCATCGTGCTCTACATCAACTTCCGCAAGCGCGACTGGCTGTAGTGGCCCGGTCTGGTCGCGCGAGGTGTGGTCACGCGGGGTGTGGGGCGTGCGACACGCTCGAATTGGAATCTGAAACCTCTTGTCCCGTATTGTTTTCGAACGTGCTCTCCAGAACTGCCGACGCTGTCGTGACCGAAAACACTGCCACCCCGTGTGAGTGGTGCTCCTCCACCGATGACGTCGCGGAGTTTCGCGACGAACTACGCTGCGGCAGGTGCCGCGAGCTCGAGGAGACGATCACCGAGGCGCGGAAGTTCTTGGGTTTCTACGGCCTGCGCCCGCTCGGCGGCTCCGTGGAATGCGACGACGAGGAGGAGCGTGAGCACCGGGTCGGCGCTCGCGACGCGTACACCGAGTTGAACGCGATCCGCACGAGCACGCCCGCCCCTCGACCAAAGCGATCCGCGTCGCGGGCCGCTGTGGGCACGGTGAAGTCGGGCAACGTGAAGCCGGGCGCGGTGAAGAGCGCGGGCGACAAGGCAAGCACGGCAACCACGAGTCCGACACGACGCAACGACGTCTCGCGGCCCGATCGGGCGGAGCTTCTCAGTCGCGCCGAAGGTCTGCTGAGCGAACTCACCGACATCGACGCGCGCCTGGCCGCCGCCGAGCAGGAATCGGGACTCTCCGCCAAGGCCCGTATCGCTGACCTGACCTCGCGCCGCCATTACGTGCTGCGCACCCTCGCGGCGCTCGAGAAGGCTCAGCGCGCGATGTCGCCGGCCTGACGACCACCGGTACGTACACAACTCGTACCTGAGCGGACCGCCGAGGAGATTATTGTGATGGCGCCGCGCTCACGACCGAGTTGTGTACGCGCTCGCGCTGATCGAGCCGCCCCCTCGCTGCTCGAGCGCCTGGCCGCTGATCGAGCCTGTCGAGATCACCCCTCGCTGATCGAGCCGCCCCCTCGCTGATCGAGCCACCCTCGCTGATCGAGCCTGTCGAGATCACCCCTCGCTGATCGAGCCACCCTCGCTGATCGAGCCTGTCGAGATCACGCCCCGCACGCTGGAGTGCCCGCGGATGCGGCGCTGCACCAGGTGAGCGGGCCGCCGGTGTCGCCGAGGCCCTTAGTCACCAGGGTCGGGCCGCCGTGGGCGCCGGTCGACAGATCGCCGCTGACCGTCTCGCCCTTCGAAATATCGCCGACACCCTCGCCGGATTTGACGATCAGGTCACCGATCGTGATCGTGATGCCCATTCCGCGCCGCGTCCAGGTGACCGACCACTTCTCGGTGTTCAGCGCGCCTGAGCCCATGAGTAGTGTGCCCGTCTGATCTCCTGCGAGGTCGAGCGAACTGGCGTGTCGCGTCCAGCCACCCACGAACGCCGACGATCCGACGCCGTGCCCGGGAGGCAGCGGCCGCGCGGTCTGGCTTCCACCACCAGAAGCCTGCGTGGCGCCACCGTCCTGAGAGTCCGACTTCTCGACAGCAGTGCCGGAGTCGGCCTCCTCCGCACCTGATGTGGTCGACGCAGGCATCGTCGTGGTGACAACGACGGTCGGCATCGAAGTTGTTGCGGATGGAGTGTCGTCGGGGTTGCAGCCCGCCACGGACAGCGCTACTGCGGCCGCGGCCAAAGTCGTTGCAGTCCACCGGTATCGCATGATGTTCCCTGTCCCGGGCGATCGGGCGACCGTCCTCTTACCCGGTTATTCGACACCGACGGCCCCGGCGGTTACCAGCAGTCGCACGACCGAATGACGCCGAAACCTCGACAGTCCGGTGCCCACCCGCGCCACGGCTACGGCGTGGGGCCCGCCTTGTGTCCCACCGGCGGCCGCACGCACTGCACCCAGTTGACCACTAGTGCGATGTGGCACAGCGCGGCCACCAAGAGTCCCAACGAAGTCTGTTGGCGCGCAGTCTGATCGGCCCAGTAGCCCAGAATCGAGATCGGCACCGCGACAGCGCTCACCGCCGCCGCGATCCAGCAGGGCGCGAAGCGTCGAACAATCACCGCGACCATGGACAGCACCACCGCGGCGGCACCGAAGACGACCGCGAGTTGCGAGAGCGGCGTCGACCTTCCGGTCAGTGCGGTCACGGCGCTCACGCCGGCAAGCACCACCACGGCCACCCAGACAGCGGCGACCGCACGCCCGCGGAGCGGAACCTCTGCCATGACCCTGCGTTCGATTCCGCGAAGGGAATCGGCGAGCCGTGGGTCCAGTTCGTCGCGGTCTACACCTCTCCCGTCGTCGCGCATCCCACCAGTGTCCACCGCAAGGACTCGGGGCGCAGGACCCGGGTGCGCATTGCAGGCGAATCCCACCAAAGCTCGACACATACAACCGATCAGTTGTATGTTCGTGTGGTGAGCACAGCGACGGAGGATCGAGCAGACGCACTGTTCCACGCGCTTGCCGACCGGACCCGCCGCGACATCATGCGGCGTGTGCTCGCGCAGGAGCAGTCGGTGTCGACACTTGCCGCCGACTACGACATGAGCTTCGCCGCCGTACAGAAACACGTCGCGGTGCTCGAGCGCTCCGGACTGCTGACCAAGCGTCGCCGAGGGCGTGAACAACTCGCCTCCGGCGACGTCGAGGCCGTGCGCGCCGTGTCGGACCTACTCGACGAGCTCGAGCAGGTCTGGCGGGGCCGCATCGACCGAATCGACGCATTACTTGCTGTCGACGACACCACGTCGACGCCTTCCAACGACAAGGATTGAGACAATGCCCGTCATCGACGTCACCAAGAATCTCGACGACCGATCGATCACCATCACAGCCGAGTTCGCCGCTCCGGTGGAACGCGTCTGGCAGATCTACGCCGATCCGCGCCAGCTCGAGAAGGTCTGGGGCCCACCGGAATACCCCGCGACATTCGTCGATCACGACTTGGCGCCGGGCGGGCGTGTCACGTACTACATGACGGGCCCCGACGGCGAAAAGTACGCGGGCTACTGGCTCGTCGACGCCGTCGACAAGCCGTCGAGCTTCACCTTCCGCGACGGCTTCGCCGACGAAGACTTCACGCCGATCGAGTCACTTCCGTTGTCGCACAACGCATACTCGTTCACCGACAGGGACGGCCGCACGGTGGCCACCTACGTGAGCACCTACGAAACGGTTGAGGGACTGCAGAAGGTCCTCGACATGGGTATGGCCGAGGGCGCGACGCAGTCTCTCAACCAGATCGATCAGTTCCTGGCCGAATGACCGCGCGACCTCAGCGCTTGCGTGTCAAGACGAACTTGGCGATGACCTTGTTGCCCTGATACTGCGAGCCGGCATATCCGTTGCGCGTCTTGTACATCTTGAGTCCGTTGCCCTGGCCGAAACTGACGTACTCGTACTTGCCAACGGTTGTGATGGGGTAGCCGCGGAAGCTGGGGGTGACACCAAACCGGTGATTGCGAACCGTCGAGTCCGAGCACCACGGCACCGGAACGTGAAAACCCTGGAACTCGGTGTTGCAGTATCGGTACGTACCAGGAGTGACGTCGGCGTGCGCCTCTCCGCCGCCCACGAGAACGCCTGTGGCAGCGGCGCCGCCGATCAATGCACTTGCCATCACCTTCTTCACAGGCCGGAATTGTGCCATACGGTCTCAGCGATCACGCGCACGCGTCGTTCGCCGGAACGAGGTTCAGTTGCGTGGGACGCAGGGGTACAAAAATGCCCCTCTGGATCCCACGCAACGTGGACTCATCTGCGGAAGCGGAGGGATTTGAACCCCCGGTGGTTTTACCCACGCTCGCTTTCAAGGCGAGTGCATCGAAGGTTCCACCAGGTCCAGAACTTTTCCATCGACTAAGTTCATCGACCCTTTCTGGGCTTTTGATCTGGCCCGACGAGCAATGTGTCAACTCTGTGTCAACTCTTCCCTGTCCTGCGATTCCTGACTGAGCACCCGGACGGCGCAGCCGCCGGCAACGGACCTCCTCGACCAATCGAGGAGGTCTTCTCATGTCCACCCCCACCGTCATCACCGACCCCTGGATCGAACGACAGATCCACGCTGGCCACTTGGCCCCCGGAGCCCGCGGGCTCACCCGCGAGGAGGCCGCGCACCAGTTCAACGAGGCCAACGCTCTCGATCCCACCGACGACGGTTACCTCTACACGCCTGGTCAGGCCCAGGTCGTCGCCCGCGACGCGCTGGCCGTCATCGGCATCGAGGTGCCCGATTCCACCCGCGTCGTCCTCACCGACGGACGCGCCGGGCTCTGCTGCACCTACTACCTGCTCAACGTCGGCCAGATCGAATGCGCCGTCGAGCAGCACCGCCTGGCCACCGGCGAGAACCTCTCCGCCGACGCGCTGATCGAGGCTCTGCCGTGGGAATGACCGTCACCGCCGCCGAGGACCTCATCGCCCGCGCCTGGGACGTCGCCGAGGTCCACCGCCTCACCGGCGATCATCTTCTCGTGCGGGCGATCTGGGCACTGGAGGACGCCATCGACCACAACACAACCGACGTCGGCCATGCCGCCGCCCGCGTCGAGACCCTGATCGGAGAACTGCCGTGACCACCACCCACAGTCCAGGTATCGACGAACCACGCGTGTGGATCGGCTGCCTCGCCTGTTACAACGAGGGCCGTTTGCGAGGCGACTGGTTCTCCGCGGCCGAGGCCGCCGACGTCACCCCGCGCCAGATCCACGGCGGCAGGGCCACCTCGCACGAGGAGCTCTGGGTCTTCGACCACGACAACATCCCCGTCGACGGCGAGTTCGCACCGATGGACGCGACCGGCTGGGCCGAGGCCTACGACGAGCTGGACAGCCCCGAACAGTGGTCGGCGCTGTGCGCCTGGGTCCGCTCGGGATCGTACGTCGCGCAGGGAGATACCGACCTGCCCTGTGTCGGCGACTTCGAGGAGCACTACGCGGGCGAATGGGACTCGTTCCGCGACTACGCATTCCAGCTCGCTGAAGACTTGTGCCTGTTCGACGGTCTGCCCGACGACCACATCGCCGTCAGGTATTTCAACTGGGACAGCTGGATCTCCGATCTGGAGAGCGACTTCACCGTCGTGCCCACAGGTCGCGGAAGCCGCTTCATCTTCCGCGACCTCTGACTGTCGTACCTCAGCGACAGGATGGCGCGGTGCCGCCCGTACCGCTCACCGTCGCTGCCTGCGACCTGCGCGTCGGCGACCGGATCGTCGGATTCACCCACGACACCGACGCGGGTATCACCGGGATCGAGGTCATGGAATCCGGCGGCATCCTGCTGTCGATGGTCGTCATCGACCACGACGGCCAGGACATCGCTGGCAGCACTGCCTTCATCGCCCATCCCGACACCGCGTACACCGTCCAGCGCCGCGTATCCCGATAGAGGAGGCAATTATATTCTGCGAGAGTGCATTCCAGCGAATCAAGTTCGCAGAATTGCGCCGGGGCGACGTACTGATCGACATCCCTAACATGGTGGGCGTCGTGAACATCGACGGTCCCGTCCATGTCGACGGCCCCGGCCTCGCCCTGATCACACTCAGGGCTTACACCCCCGGCGGGGCGAGGATTGGCACCAGGGACCAGGCGGTCGCGATCGTCGACGACCTCGACGCCGTCCGGCTCGTCGCGATCCGCGACCGTCCGAGATGGCGGCCGGACCCTCGGATCGCCACCGTTGACCATTTGATGGCGCGCGTTGGGCCGATCGACCCGACCAGCACGAGGAGTGAGGAGTGACTAATGGGAACCTTCGACGAGCTTGAGATCGACGGAATCCGCTGGCAGACAAAGGCATTAGGCAAGCACATGGGCGTCCGCCGCCCCGGCGACGAGGTCGAGGTGCGGCGGGTGGCCGGCCCCGACGATCCCGCAGACGTCGCCGCCTACGCCTACGACGACCTGCCCGGGCGCTACGTCGTACAGGTCCAGGCCATCGAGTACGCCCTGGTCGAGAACGGCCGCTTGGTTGGCCTGGCCACCGCCGCCGACCGCGAGCAGCTGAGTGACGCCACCTTCGACTGCCACGGCCGTGACGAGCATGACCTGCTCACCTACGACGCCCCGTTCGACCCCCGCCGCCCGCGCCGGGCGATGACCCCGGTTCACCGGCGCCCGCTGCCAGGATCGCCGGAAGACACTGCCTTCGAACAGGCGCTCGACGAACCGACCGGTGACGACGCACCCGACGCGTAGGATCGAACTCGGAATCACCGGTACCCCCTTCACCGGCTCGCGAAGGCCCCGACCGCAACTCGGTCGGGGTCTTCGTCACTCCGATCGTTCTTGCACTTAGGCGTGTCGATGCCCGCGTCCCACAACTCGCGCTCGCATGCCGGGCACCAAGTCATCCACGCGTCCAACCACACATCGGAGGGAACACCATGTCCGACATCACCGCACCGACCGGCATCGACGCCGCCGAACTCACCCTGCTCGTCGGCGAGCCCGGCGCTCGCGCCTACGACGCCTACCCGATCGACCTAGCCGACCGAGCTGAAGCTCAGCAGGCACTGTCCGACCTACCAGCGGAGGCCACAGCGCTGGTCGGCATCGAGTTCGACGATCCCGAGGAGTCCGGCAACCGCATCGTGCTTGCCGACGAAGGTCTCGACGCTGCACGGTTCGTCGACAACCATGGACACCGCCTGGCTCCGGATCACGTGCTGCCCCGACTCGACTCGCTGAGACGAGTCGTCCTCACCGCCGCGCGATGACCCAGACTGGCTGTCGACCCCCGTTCCGAAATCAGTGCGAGAGCCGACTTTCCACCCTCTCGGGCGACATCGGGCGTACCGCACCGCTCCTGTCGGTGCAGTCCACTACGGTTAGCGCATGAGCAGCACCATCGCCACCACGTCGAACAGGACGGGCAGCCTCAACGCGGCGAAGAAGGCCAAAAACGACGAGTTCTACACCCAGTGGGCCGACATTGAGCGGGAGATGAACGCTTACCTCGACTACGACCCGGACGTCTTCCGCAACAAGACGATCCTACTGCCGTGTGACGACCCGGAGTGGTCCAACTTCGCCAAGTACTTCGCGCTGCACTTCCACGACTACGGCCTCAAGAAGCTCATCGCGACGTCCTACGCACCGGACAGCAACCCTGACCTGCTTTCGTACCAACCCACGCTCTTCGAGACCGAGGCGCCGCAGTTCGACGAGGTCAAGACGCATGCCAATGGCAAGCTATTCGTGCTCGACCGCGACCTCAACGGCGACGGCATCATCAACATCGACGACCTGCAGTGGGACTACCTCGCCGGTGACGGCGACTTCCGCTCGGCCGAGGTCACCGCGCTGCGGGACGAGGCCGACATCATCATCACCAACCCGCCGTTCAGCCTGTTCCGCGAGTTCGTGAGCTGGCTCGTCGCCGCCGGCAAGCAGTATTCGGTCGTGGGCAACAGCAACGCGACTACCTACGTCGAGATTTTCCCGCTCATTCAGCGCAACGAGCTGTGGAAGGGCGCCACTGCAAACAACACCGACATGGTGTTCGGCGTGCCCAAAGGGGCTCCGGTGAAAGAGTCCGACCGGCTCAAGGCCGAGAAGCTCGGCTACCCGCCGACCGACGACTACGACTTCACCCGACTGGGTAACTCCTGCTGGTTCACCAACATCGACCACGGCCGCCGCCACGAGCCCCTGCAGCTCATGTCGCTGAGCGACAACACGAAGTTCTCCAAGCACAAGGAGATCCGCGGCGTCGGCTATGAGCACTATTACAACTTCCCCGAAGCCGTCGAGGTCCCCTTCGTCGACGCCATCCCTTCCGACTACGACGGCATCATGGGCGTTCCGATCACCTTCCTGGACAAGTACAACCCTGACCAGTTCGAGATCCTCGCGCACGGCGACGACATGGAGGGGTTGCGCAAGCTCGGCGTTGGCACTCTAGGTGAGGATTTCGTCAAGACCTACTACGCCCAGGGCGGCACCGGCGGCAACAGCCCCGGCCACCGCAGGCTCGGGCTCACCAGGCCCACCTACCACACCGCCTACAAGCGGATCATGATCCGCCACAAGGCAGGCGCCTGATGAAGACGACACTGCACCAGTTCACCGTCGCGACGGTTCTCGAAGGCTTCCACTTCAACGAACTGGAGGGCAAAGGGCTCTACGGTTTGGCCGGCAAGCTCACCATCCAGCCGGAGTACCAGCGCAACTACATCTACGGTGAGACGCCTAAGGAGAAAGCAGTCATCGACTCGGTGCTCAAGGGGTACCCCCTGGGCCTGCTCTACTTCAGCGTCGCCGATGACGGCCAGCTCGAAGTGCTCGATGGCCAGCAGCGAATCACCTCGCTCGGCCGGTTCACCACCGGCCGGTTCGCGATCCAGTGGGAAGGCAAGGAGCAGACGTTCGGCTCCCTACCCAAAGAACTTCAGGACCGGATCAACGAGCACAGTCTGTTGGTCTACGAGTGTGAGGGCACCGAGCCCGAGATCAAGCAGTGGTTCCAGACGATCAACATCGCCGGCGTCCCACTGAGCCCGCAAGAACTCCTCAACGCCATCTATTCCGGCGCATTCGTCACAGCGGCCAAAGCGGTCTACTCCAACTCCGCCAATGCCAACATGCAAAAGTGGCTGAGCTACGTCAAGGGCGACCCCAAGCGCCAGGAGGTGCTGGCCACCGCGCTGGCCTGGATTTCCGCTCAGCAGGGCGTCGAGATCGACGGGTACCTCGCCGCCCACCGCCACGACACCGACTGCGCCCAGCTCCAGGCATACTTCAACGAGGTCATCTCCTGGATCGACCAGGTCTTCACTCGCTCACCTGACCCTGAGATGCGCGGCCTGGAATGGGCGAGGCTCTACGAGGCCTATCACAGCCACCACTTCGACCCCGCCGTCGTTGACGACCGCATCGAGGCCCTGCGCGCCGACGAGGCGGTCAAGCGCAAGCGCAACGTCTACGAGTACGTGCTCACCGAACTTGCCCCCGGCGTCGACCCCGCCACCCAGCTCCTGGAGGTGCGGCTGTTCGACGCGGACGTCAAGAAGGCTGCCTACGGCCAGCAGACTGCTGCGGCCAAGAGTGCCGGCATCTCGAACTGCCCGACCTGCGCCGCCGGCAGCAACGCCAATGCTAAGCGGATCTACAAGCTCGGCGAAATGGAGGCCGACCACGTGACTGCGTGGAGCAGGGGCGGCGCCTCCACGCTGGCCAACTGCGAGATGCTCTGCATCGTGCACAACCGCGCGAAGGGGAACAAGTAATGACCCGCCGCCGTTCCTCCGAGCCATCGGTTCGTAGCCGAGGCGGCCATGCCTACTAAGGGTGACAGCCTGCCCACAGTGTGGAATCAGCCGCCGCACACCAAGGTCAAGCACGACATACTCACTCGCTACCTAGCGGCGTGGTTCGGCATATTCGGGTCGTCTCGCCGACACAGCGCTGTGAACGTCCTGGACGGTTTCGCCGGCCCAGGCCGCTACGAGGACGGCGAACCGGGCTCTCCGGTGCTAGCGCTCAACACACTTCTCAACCACCAGTCCTTCGGCAATTTCGACACCACGCGGTTCACGTTCGTCTTCAACGAGTGGGACCCGCAACGCTTCGCCTCGCTCCGGGAGGTCCTCGCGGAGGCGAAGGTGTCGAAGTCCCCGTGGCCGGCAAACGTGCACGTCCTTGAGAGCAACCAGAATTTCCAGGACCTCGCCCGTCAGCTGCTGGACTCCGTCGGGCCCAACAAGCAGCTCGCGCCCACATTCGCGTTCATCGACCCGTTCGGGTACCGCGACGTGCCCATGTCCACGATCCGAGACCTAGTCAGTCACCGGTCGTGTGAGCTGTTCATCTACTTCGACTTCAACAGCGTCAACCGTTTCGCCACCGCTGGCAACGTCGACGAGCACTTCTCAGGACTGTTCGGGTGCGACGAATTCAAGAATGCCCCGCCCGAGGGCCTCGCGCGCGCCCAGTTCATCCACGACCTCTACGAGAAGCAGCTGCGCAAAGAATGCGACTTCGCCCATGTCTGCAGCTTCAGGATGATCAACTCCAGCGGGCACACCGGCAGCTACCTCTTCTTCTGCACCCGTGACGACCAGGCGTACGACAAGATGAAGCAGGCGATGTGGGCGCTCGCGCCCGGAGGTGCCTACGCGTTCGACGACCGCCTCGCCGGCCAGGAAGTCCTCTTCGGCAACGACGCCAACACCGGCCCACTCCAGGACGAGCTGGCCCAACACTTCGCGGGCCGGACGATCCCCGTCGAGGAAGTCATCCGGTACGTCGTCACCCAGACACCGTTCCACAGCGGCCAGGTCAGGACCAAGACCCTCAAGCCGATGCAGAAGGCCGGCCGCATTACCTCGCCGAATCAGAAGCGCAAGAACACTTTCCCCGACGGGACCCTGATCATCTTCCCGGTGCTGGACTGATCAGGCCGAGACGCTCGCCAGCTCCGGCATGTCGTCCCATGTGCGTCCGCCCAGTTCGCGACCGTTGGCCTTGGGCGTACGCCCGCCCCACTGCTTGAAGAAGAACGCCACCCCCGCCTCGACGCACTGGTCGCGGATCTCCTCGACCCACGCCGGGTCCATCGGACGCGCTCGCGGGCCCGACTCGCCGCCAGCGATCACCCAGTCGATCCCGCTGAGGTCCAGACCCGGCAGCGCGGTCAACAGGGGCTCGCACGAGAGGAACCTCGTCGCCGCCGGCACTGACCGCAGATGGTCGATGCGATCGACGACGTCTGCAGATTCCACCGACACGCCCATCCAGAGGTTGTCCGGCCAGTCGAGCCTGTCGGCGACGCGCGCGAGGCGGTGCGCGCGCTTGGTCAACACCTGGTAGGTGTGCTGCGGAGTCGCACGGATGACGTCGAACACGTCCTCGATGAAGTCCAGCGGCACCTTGGCATGGAACAGGTCGCTCATTGAGTTCACGAACACGACCTTCGGCGCCCGCCAGCGCAGCGGCTGCTCCAGTGCGCGCGGATGGATCGCGACACCGAATCCCGGTCCTGAGGTCCGCGGATCGCCATCGTTCTGGTACTTTTCGGCGCCCATCGCCTTGAGCCGCTTCGCCAGGGCGAGCGCATAGCAGTTGTCGCACCCCGCGGCCACCCGGTCGCAGCCCGTGACTGGGTTCCAGGTGACCTCGGTCCACTCGATCGCACTGTTGGTCGCCACAGCCCCACCTTTCACACCAGTCACAGGAAGTCTGTACGGCATCCGCCCATCTGGCAACCCCCGGGAGCGCCCATGCCGCGCGCCCGAGTCGAGCGACGGGTACGGGTCAACGCAGGAATGCGTCGTCTATCCAATCGTCGCCGCGGTAGATGGCGTCGGCCATCATTCCCATCGACGTAAACCCCGTCGCCTGCAGCGGCCCCTCGTCGCCCGGCTCACCGTCCGACACGAACGAGTCCTGCTCAACGTCAGCTCCGCGCCCGACCTTCAGGAACTTCATCCGGCCGGCATCGCGGATGTGTACCGCCACGGTCCCGCCGTCAGGGAAGTAGTGCTTCAGCCTCTCAACCACGACGTCGTCGGCGGGATCATCGTCGATGCACGTCACAGTGTTGCGCACCCACGGATACTCCACGTCGCGGAACTCCGCTTTGCGATTGTGCTGCGCGAACCCGAACGTTGCGACAGTGCGCGGGTCCCGCGTCACGTGCCGAGCGTCCCATTGGTTGGCGAGCTGCTTCATGAAGTAGTCGTAACCGGAGTCCACCAGGTCTCCGTCGCCGGCGTAGAGCTGCCTGACGACGGAGGTCTCGACGTCGTCGGGACCGGGCCCCGTGCGCACTCGGTTCACCACTGCCCCCGGCTCGACCGAGAAGGAGTCCATCACGTACCGCACCGGGGGCTCGCCGGTGGCACGGAAGGAGTCGACGTCGCCCTCGCGCGCGACCAGCTCGATCGTCCAGTCGTAGTACTTGCCGCCGCGGACCCCGTACCGCACGTGCAGTTCGGTGTTCACCGAGTTGTCGTTGCCATAGGGACCCAGCGACCCGGCGAACTCGTTGTACTCCATGCCGGCTGTCGGCACCTTGTAGGGCTTCTTCTCAGTCACGCCTCGAAGGTAGCGCTGGCCACCGACAATCACCGGCCCGCACCGTCCGCAAGCCGGTCGTTGACCGAGACACGTCAACACGCACTGCCCGGCCGGCGAATCCGCAGGCCGGACAGTCTCATAAGACCCGTACGGACACAGTCGCGCTGAGGGTACCTCTAACGTACAATGGACCCATGAAGATCGGCTACGCGCGCTGCTCGACCGACGAGCAGGACCTCACCGCCCAGATCGATGCTCTCGCCAGGCTCGGCGTCGAAGAGGCGCACCTCTACACCGACCCCGGCTACACCGGCACCAATCGCGACCGCCCCGGGCTGCGCGAGGCCCTGGCCGCTGCGAGCCGCCCAGGCGACGAGCTGGTGGTGACCAAGCTCGACCGATTGGCGCGCAGCGTGCCCGACGCCCGCGACATCGTGAAAGGTCTGACCGAGAAGGGCGTCAAGCTCCGAATCGGCGAGAGCCTGCACGACCCCGAGGACCCGACCGGGCGACTGCTGTTCAACGCGCTGGCCATGGTCGCCGAGTTCGAGGCCGACCTGATCCGCGCTCGTACGCGCGAGGGCATGGCTGTCGCCAAGGCCAAGGGCCGGCTCAAGGGCAAGAAGCCCAAGCTGCCGATCAACCAGGAACGCCGGCTCGTCGAGCTGTTCCGCGCCGGTGATCACACCGTCGGTGAGCTGGCCGAGGACTTCGGCGTCAGTCGGGCGACGGTGTACCGGGCCGTCGAGCGGGCGGTCGCCGCGACATGACCACGGACGACCAGGAGCCGCTGGGATCGCGAGTGCCGTTGCCAGAGCCTCTCCGGCGGCAGCTCGCCGAGGTTCAGCGGCAGCTCGCCGACATCGCGCCCAAGATCACCCTTGTCGACAGCGCCGTTCGAACAGCGATTCAACCGCTCATCGGGAAGCACTCGCCGTTCGCCAAGTACGTGGAGGAGCAGAACGCGATTCTGGCCAGGAGCATCCAGCCCTTGATCGACGCGCGAGCGATCTGGGGCGAACAGCTCGCTGCGCAGCAGCAAGCGATCTCCAAGAGCCTCGGCCCAGCGTTCGAGGCCATGCGGCGGTACTTCCTGCCACCGAACCTGCAGCACATCCAGCACTTCGACGTCGATCAGATCAAGGCCGTGGTGAGCGATGACGGCATCGCGCTGTACGGGGTGCCGCGGCCGGCAATCGCCAAGGCAATCATCGACGCACCCGATTCTGCTGCCCGTCGGAAAGTCCTCGAAGACCACTGTTCGGAGATCTCCGTGGATTGCCGCAACCTCGCCGAGAACTACGCATGCGAGGCCATCGTCAAACTCCAGCCTTACGCGATCGAGGCGCTGGACGCGTTCGATGCCGGGCTACACGCCGCCGCGCAATCGCTGGCCGCCAACCTGGTCGAGTCCGCGCTCAACGTCCGGTTCGGCGACGACAGGTACAAGTACACGCCGAGCAAGAAGAACACGACCAAAGAGGCTTACGACGAGTTCACTGTTCGCGAGTTCATCGCTTTCGGCCCGGTATGGGAGACCTACCAGCAGTACTTCGTCCGCAACGGTGATCCGGTACCCGAGACATTCAGCCGCAACGCTACCGCGCACACGGTCGACGAGGTTCAGTACACCAAGGTCAACGCCGTCCAAGGACTTATGATCGCCTGCGCCCTTCTGTACCGACTCGACGAGGAGAACGCCGCCCTGGAGCAGACCGCAGCAGGGGTGACAGGGCAGCTACGTGACTGACTCGCCGTCCGTTTCGGAGCTTTCCGGTTCAGCGGTCGGTTCGGAAACCTCACTCAGTGCCATTGCCTTGACTGCCGCGATCTCTGACACGTCGGCACGCATGGCCTTCTCTGCGTTCTCAACCCACGTCTGCAGTTCGGAGGCGACAAAGCCCTGGACCGTCCGCTCCTTCTTGTCCTTCCTGTCCTTCTTGTCAAGGTGCTCGATTCTGTAGTCGCCCACGAGTGCCAGCGAGTCTTTGGCTCGCCGCCACGCTCCGTCTTGACGCCCCGCGGGCTCATAGATTGGCTCACCAGGGTTTCCGTCGGTCGTTGTCGTCGGCGTCGTCTCGCACGTAACGCTGACGAACCACATCACCCAGGCGATGTGAATCCCGACGTGCCAACCCAGCAACTGGCGATACCGCAACGACTGGCCGAGCCAGTAGTTGCGCTTCGAGTACTGGTTGAGAATCAGCGTCAGCTGCGCGAGCGAGGCGTCGACCACGTAGAACTGCTTGAACAGCTCTGGGTCGATCTTCGCGATCGCTTGCCCTTCGATTCCCCCCGAGCCTGCGTCTCTCTCCTCCTCGGTGTCCGATCGCCCGTCCGGCTTCGTGCGTGACGGCGAGCGCCCGTACTCCCACCACTCGAACTCCGCGTCCGAGAGCGCCGACCGCGCATCCGCGCCCACGCCAGACGTGACCGCGCGATGAACCTCTCGCGCCTCCTTGTTCCGGGCACTCCAGCGACCGACCAGGAACAGCGTCAACGTGAGAACTGCAGGCGTGACCAGAGCCACGAGGGGCCAGAGATATGAGTCCGCAAGGTTTCCATCGGCAGCAAGGAGCATGCCCTATTTGACCAACCTCACGATCGCGGCGCCTCGGAACGCTGCTTCCAATCCTCCGCCCCCGGCGCAGCCGTCGACGGACAAGGATCGGAGCGGTCACGAAAGTCACAGTCGCATAACGGATTTGGACCCGTGTGGTAGGATTTGGCGCGGTTTTGGAGCAGAGGGCAGAGCTATGCCTTCAGCACGCCCCTCCGTCGCGATTCCAGCCCCTGGCATACTCCTTCTTTCGCCGGTAAAAACTCTCCATGCACGCATCAGCGCAGTTCATCAGGGTTGTCCGGTCCTTCGAATAAACGACCTGAATACCCCTGACGCTTGCGCCCGACCGATCGGGCAATATGCTGTTGCTGTTGTTGAATGTCGGCCTAGGCAGACATTTGCCCATGTGAAGACGAGGGGAGACATGCAGGGGGTCTACGAGACGAGCCTCATGGGACGATGGATCGGTGCCAGCACCCGCCCATCGCCTCACCTCGCAGCAAGTGCGGGTGCGCGCCGTGCGTCGTGAGGCGCTCGGGACGGCGATCCGCGAGGCGCGCAAGGCCAAGGGGCTGACCCAGGCGCAAGTCGCCGAGGCGGCCGGGCTCGCCCGGTCGACGGTCATCGAGGTCGAGCGGGGACAGAAGTCGCTCTCCTCGGACGCGCTCTGGAACCTGGCCGTCGCGCTGGACACACCGCTCTCGGCGATCATCGCCGCGGCCGAGGCCGACCCCGGACTCAAGGCCACGCTCAAGCCCGAGCAGTAGACCCACTGAGGCTCTCTCCTCCTTCCGACCGAAGGAGGCACGACACATGCTCGTCGAACTTCCGCCTTCGGCGCGGCTGCCGCACGAACGCCCCATCACTGGGAATAGCTGCGTGACAACGTGATCGCCGACATGGACAGCCCGAACTCCGTCGTACGGAATCCGACAGAAGAAGGAAGAAGGGGAACATGCACGGAATCGACCTGTACGCGGTCTACCGCCTAGATAGATCCCAACCGCCCGAGGCGCTCGCGGCTCAGCTGACGACGCAACTCAACCGGACCGATCCGCGAGACACGTTGACGCGCAGCAGAATTGACACGGCTCGCGCCATCCTCGGTGATCCGCAGCGCCGGGCCGCATACGACCGACAGCTTGGCGATCCGTCAGCGCCCGTCACCGAGGAAGTGCTCGCCCGGATCGCCGGCCGACCGATGCCCACCGCGCCCCGGCTGTCGCTCCGGGAGCAATTCGCGTCGACCCAGGTCAAGATCGTCGGCGCCGTCACCGCCGCGCTCGCCATCGTGCTCGTCGTCGCCATCACGGCCGTCGCGTGCAGCGGTGGTGGCGACGATGCGAGCACGGCGACCAGCGGGGACGCCTCGACCGCCAACGGAGGCTCACGCAGCTCAAGCGCTTCGAGCCTGCCTTCGTACTGCAACACCGCCAACATCGAGAACTCCGACGTCGAGGACGCGAAGTGGGACGACGGCTCGCCCATCCGATCGATCGTCCTGGACAAGGCCTTCGACCTGCCCGCCGAGTTCGACGGGCTGTCCACGTACACCGATGCGGTCGCCGGCGGGGGGCTGACCCAGTACCAGGACCACAGCATCGGCGTGCGGTACGACACCAAGGCCCGTGGGTTTGGCTACATGACCCCCACCGACTCGGTCGAATACGCCGCCGTCGTGAGCCCTGATGGCCGCGTCATCTCGGTCCAGCGCAAATCGGCGGACGACAACACCCCACTGAACCTGCCCCCCAAGTCCGACCTCAGGAATGACCCGGTGTACGGCTACTTCAGCGTCGCCGCCGCCGACGGCAGCGGCATCACCGTCCCCGCCGCCGCCGCGGGCAACAAGCCCCGGATGAACTACGTGCTCACCGCCCTGGCCGACGCCTACGACGAGAACGCGGTGTGGGTGCTGCTGCGCGGATCGCCGGACCTGTACAAGGCGCATGTCGCAATCACCCAGTGCCTCAGGTGATCACACACCCGACACAAGGAGAGTAATCATGAACAGATTCCGCACCACCATCACCGCCACCGCGGCAGCCGGGGCCATCGCCGCCGGGACCCTGGCCGGCACCGCCCTCGGGGCCGGTGACGCCGCCGCCCGCGTCGACGCCGGGAAGTACACGTGGACCGTCACCAAGTCGATCAACGGCGCGCGCGGCTCATATCCCGTCACGGTCAGGGGCAACGTCCTCACGCTGAACTTGCCCGGCACGATCATCGGCGCATCGAAGCGCGCGCGCCTGCATCCCACGCGCACCGGCGCATGGATGGATTACGGCGGAAATCGATATACTTTCTCCCGCAAGGGAAATCGGTACGTTGGCCAAGAACTGTGGCTCATGGTCAACGGCGCAGTGGTCGGCACCACCACGCTGACCCCGCGCTGACCCCGACCGCCCAAAGCAGAGCCCCCGCACCGATCTCGGTGCGGGGGCTCTGTTCTTCCTCGTCAGCACATCGGATACAGCGCCTTCACACCCGGCACGCCGCGGACGATGTACGACGGCTCCGGCGACAGTTCCTCGCCCGGGTCCACCGTCAGCGTCGCGCGTTGCCCCCGGATCGTCACCGACCCGTCCGCGCCGATCGGGGCCGTCTCACCGAAGGCGGTGAGGGTTCCGTCGCGCACCACCGCGCGGCCGAGAGGGACG
>NZ_LZMO01000269.1:0-52607 GCF_001665715.1 Gordonia sp. 852002-10350_SCH5691597 | reverse complement strand
AGTCAGCCCACGTTCGAGGGCGAGTTTGATCAGACCCGGAATTAGGCCACCGTCCCCGGTGATCTGAACCTGCCCGGTATCGATCTGGGCCAACAACTCATCGACCATGCCCGAAGCCGCCAACGCCTCGGCCACCTCCGCAGTCGAACGTGGCTCGGCCAGCTCAGGCAACTGATGATCGTCGTGGCCCTGCTGCTTGTCGTCTAACGCCATGCTCATAGATCTTCCTCTCACTGATGAGCACTGGACTTACACAGACCATCTGACACCCCCGTCGAACCCGACAATGTCGAATCCAAGAGCGTCGAATCCAAGAGCGTCGAACCCAAGAGCGTCGAACCCAAGAGCGTCGAACCCAAGACTGCCGAATTCAACCGTGCCGAATCCGAGAGCGCCGAATCCGAGAGTGCCGAGCCCGATAGTGTCGACGAGGGTGATTACCGTGATGAGGGTGAGGTCGGCGGAACGAGTCGTACCGCGCATGCCGGGTGTCCTGCAGATCCCGAGTTCGAGGTTCCGGTGGCATTCATGGACGGTCACGGCATCATTTCCGGTGAGCACCTTCGCGATATCGCGGCCCGCGACGATGCGCGGCTACATCGGATCGTGCCCACCGGCACCCCCGAGAACGCTGACGGCACGTTCACCCTGCCTGCCTATGGCGCTGATGCCTACCGACCGACAATAGCGTTGGACGAAGCGATCCGTTGCCGGGACGGGTATCGCGTGGACCCCGGGTGTGGCCGGTCGGCGTGGTCGGCCGACAACGACCATGTCACCGAATACGATCACCACGATCCGGGTGCGGGCGGCCCGACCTGCTACGAGAATCTGAACGCTGTGTCGACTCGGTACTGGTCGGTGCGCGCTGCTGAGTCGGACCGTCGTATTTGGCACGGACCGTCGGCGACGACTGGGATTCGACGACGCTCCCGGGCTGCTTCGGATTCTCGCGGATTGCCGGCACCAGATCGCCATTGGCGTCGACGCCGCTTCCCCGCCTCCGCTTGATTACGCCGTTCGATCCCCGCAGCGTCGGGGAGTGTTGAGGCCGGCACGCCCCTGAATGTGTGTCCAATCGAAGGATGTGGGTGCTGCAGCAGCCACATCCTTCGATACGACACACATTTAGCCCCGGGTCGGCGGCCAGCGTGGGCCAGGCGGCAGAGCGGAGCCTCCCAATTCCGCCCCAGGCGAAATCTGCCCGGGAACAAACATCCTGCCACCCAGGTTGAGTCCATCAGACTGAACTTTGGAGGTTACATGTCTGACACGTATTCAGTGCCCGTCCTCTTCGTTCCTGATCTGGTCGTCCTGCCCGGCATGGTTGTGCCGGTGCCTCTCGACGACGCTGCGCAGGCGACAGTGGACGCGGCCCGGGCCAGTGAGTCCGGAAAACTGCTGGTCGCTCCCCGCCTGGACGACCGGTATCCCACCTATGGCGTTCTGGCGTCGATCGTGCAGGTCGGACGTATGCCCGGCGGTGTGCAAGCTGCCGTCGTCAAGGGCGAGACACGTGCCCACATCGGCACCGGGACCACTGGCCACGGCAACGCGCTGTGGGTCGAGGTGACCGAGGTCGACGACGCCGAGGCGACGCCCGAGACCAAGGCGCTGGCCGCGGAGTACAAGAAACTCGTGCTGGCCATGCTGCAGCGTCGTGAGGCGTGGCAGATCATCGACGCGGTGAACAAGATGACCGACCCGTCCGATCTCGCCGACACGTCGGGCTACTCGTCGTGGCTCGACGACGTCCAGAAGCGACAGCTTCTCGAGACGCCGGACGTCGGCGAACGTCTGCAACTGCTGATCGACTGGACCAGCGAGCACATCGCCGAGACCGAGGTCTCCGACAAGATCGCCGACGACGTTCGCAACGGGATGGAGAAGCAGCAGAAGGAATTCCTGCTCCGCCAGCAACTCGCCGCGATCCGCAAGGAACTCGGTGAGGACGAACCCGACGGTGCCGACGACTACCGCGGTCGCGTCGAAACGGCCGACCTTCCCGACAATGTCCGTGAGGCTGCACTGCGTGAGGTCGGCAAACTCGAGCGCGCCAGTGATCAGTCGCCCGAAACCGGTTGGATCAGAACATGGTTGGACACCGTTCTCGATCTGCCGTGGAGCGTCACCACCGAGGATTCGACGGACATCAAGGGTGCCCGTGAGATCCTCGACGCCGATCACCACGGTCTCGACGACGTGAAGGATCGCATCGTCGAGTATCTGGCGGTGCGTGCCCGACGTGCCGAGCGCAAGCTGCAGGTCGTCGGCGGACGCGGATCCGGTGCCGTGATGGTGCTGGCCGGTCCTCCCGGTGTCGGCAAGACGTCGCTGGGTGAGTCTGTTGCCCGTGCGCTCGGTCGCAAGTTCGTGCGCGTCGCTCTCGGCGGTGTGCGCGACGAGGCCGAGATCCGCGGTCACCGTCGTACCTACGTCGGCGCACTGCCGGGCCGCATCGTGCGTGCCATCGGCGAGGCGGGATCGATGAATCCCGTTGTGCTGCTGGATGAGATCGACAAGGTCGGCTCCGACTTCCGTGGCGATCCCGCGGCCGCGCTGCTCGAGGTCCTCGACCCCGCGCAGAACCACACGTTCCGCGATCACTACCTCGATCTCGACCTCGACCTGTCCGACGTCGTGTTCCTCGCGACAGCCAACGTCATCGAGAACATCCCGTCGGCCCTGCTCGACCGTATGGAGCTCGTCACGATCGACGGCTACACCGAGGACGACAAGGTGGCCATCGCCCGCGACTTCCTGCTCCCGCGGCAGGAGGAGCGCGCTGCGCTGACAAACGACGAGGTGTCGGTGACCGAGGATGCGCTGCGCGAGATCGCTGCCAACTACACCCGGGAACCGGGTGTGCGCCAGTACGAGCGACTGCTCGCCAAGCTGTTCCGCAAGGTCGCGACGAACGTCGAAAGTGGTAAGGCCACAACGCCTGTCACGATCGAGGAGTCCGATCTCAAGGAGTATCTCGGCCGCGCCCGGTTCACGCCGGAGTCCGAGGAGCGTACGGCAGTGCCCGGTGTTGCCACCGGACTTGCCGTGACCGGAATGGGCGGCGACGTGCTGTTCATCGAGGCCAACCGCACCGATACGGGCGAGGGCAAGGGTGGTCTGCAACTGACCGGCCAGCTCGGCGACGTCATGAAGGAGTCCGCGCAGATCGCGCTGTCGTATGTCCGTGCGCACGCCCGCGAACTCGGCGTCGACCCGAAGAACCTGGAGGGCACGATCCACGTGCACGTCCCGGCGGGCGCGGTGCCGAAGGACGGTCCGAGTGCCGGCATCACCATGGTGACAGCCCTGGTGTCGATGGCGACGGGTCGCAAGGTCCGTGCCGAGGTGGGCATGACCGGCGAGGTCACGCTCAACGGCCGCGTGCTCCCGATCGGCGGGCTCAAGCAGAAACTGCTTGCGGCACAACGTAACGGGCTGACGCAGGTGTTCATCTCACCGCGTAACGAGGCCGACCTCGACGACGTCCCGGCTGAGATCCTCGACGCCGTCACGGTCACCCCGGTGGCCGACGTTGCCGACGTCGTCGCACAGGCTCTCGAGCCGGTCGCCGACGCGGCGAGGACAGCCGCCTGATCCCGGTCGATCAACCCGACCTCTGATCACGATGGGGCGCACCGATTACGGTGCGCCCCATCGCTTTATCCAGAGAACCTGATCGGGGAATCGATCACATGGTCGGCGGCATCAGCACGGTGTCGACCATGTATACCGTGGCATTTGCGGTCTTGACTCCGCCGCAGACGACGCCAGCGTTGTTGACCTTGAGATCATTGCCCGACCCGGTGACCGTGACATCCTGACCCTCGAGGGTCTTGTGTGTCCCGTCAATCGCGTCGGGGGCGATCTGTCCCGAAACGACGTGGTAGGTCAGGATTTTCGTGAGCAGATCCTTATCGGTCTTCAGCTTGTCGATCGTCGCTGCGTCGAGCTTCGCAAAGGCGTCGTCAGTCGGCGCGAAGACGGTGTACTGGCCGTTGTTGAGCGTATCCACCAGGTTCACCTGCGGATTGAGCTGTCCCGACACGGCCTGGGTCAGCGTCTTGAGCATCGGGTTGTGGGATGCCGCTGTGGCTACCGGATCCATCGCCATACCCTCGACCGAGCCGCTTCCGGACGGATTGGCCTTCGCATAGTCGGCACATCCCGGCCCCACGAGCGAAGCCGGCTGGGCGGTACCGCTGCTCATCGGCATTGCCGACGACGACATCGGGGCCATCGACGACGCCGTCGAACCGGACGACGAACTGCTGTCGTCAGAACATCCCGCGATCACTCCCACGGTCAGTACGGCGCCTGCTGCTGCAAGAGTCAGGCGTTGAAATCTGTTGGCTACCATGATCGATCCCATCATTGAGGAACAAACTCACCGTGCTGTGAGTCTCGGAGGGCATTCGCTGGAAACCACACCCCGGATGGGTGAAAAGAAAAATACTTCGCGACCCATCCGCACAGCGCGCTCGAACGAAGTACTGCAGAAGTCGACGACCGACGAGGTGACTTCGGTGAGGAGGTCTGCTGTGGGTCAGCGGTCCGAAATGCGTCAGCGATCCGAAACGTGGCTTCGTGCCGCGGTTTCCGGCCTGCTTGCCGTGCTCGGTGGTATCGCGGCGGGCGAGTTGGTCGCTATTCCATTGTCGCGCATGGCCTCCCCGTTTCAGGCGGTAACCGCGTTTCTCGTCGACAACTCGCCTGCGTCCGCTCGTGAGTGGGCGATCACGACGTTCGGTACCAACGACAAACCGGCGCTGATGATCGGTGTCGCAATCGCTCTCGCCCTACTCTCCATGCTGGCGGGCATTCTGCAGGTGAGGCGGCCCCCTGCGGGGGTCATTCTTGTCGTTCTCGTCGCCGCGTTCGGAGCATTCGCGGCGGCCACTCGTCCCACCGCGGACGCGAGCTACGTGATACCGGCGATCGTCGCAGGCGTGGTCGCGGTTGCGATACTCTTCGTGCTCAGTCGTAGATCGCATGTGCCGCAACAGGTTCGAAGCGATCCTGATGGAGTCGACGAAAACAGCGATGGCACAAAGAGTATAGGAACATCGCGGCGCGCCTTCCTTGGTGCGGCGGCGGTCGTCGCAGGAGCATCCGCGATCTCGCTGGTAGTTGCTCGACGCGTCGCCGACGCCGGGGGAGTGATCGCGGAGAGAGCCCGCCTCGTGTTGCCCCGCGCGAAGTCTGCTGCGCCACCGATTCCTTCAGGCGTCGACGTCGAAGGGGCAACACCGTTCCTCACCAGCAACGCGAACTTCTATCGCATCGACACTGCATTGCAGGCGCCACAGTTGTCGACGTCGGATTGGCGTCTGCGAATCCACGGCATGGTCGACCGTGAGATCACGCTGGACTGGAACGATCTCATGGCGATGTCGGCGCAGGAGCGGATCATCACCCTGACGTGCGTTTCCAACGAGGTCGGCGGCGATCTGGCCAGCAACGCGAGGTGGATCGGGTATCCGATGCGCGACATTCTCGCGATGGTGAATCCGCATGCCGACGCGGACATGCTGCTCTCGACGAGCGTCGACGGCTGGACGTCGGGCACACCGCTCGACGCGATCACCGACGGACGCGACGCGATGCTCGCGGTGGGCATGAACGGAACTCCGTTACCACTGGAGCACGGCTATCCCGTACGCCAGGTGATCCCCGGCCTCTACGGCTTCGTGTCCGCATGCAAATGGGTTGTCGATTGGGAGATCACGAGATTCGATCGCGCACAGTCTTATTGGGCGAAGCGCGGCTGGGGTGTGAAAGCACCCATCAAGACGGCGTCACGCATCGACAAACCCGCGCCGCTGTCGACCAATCCGGTCGGGCCGGTCGTGGTCGCCGGTACGGCATGGGCGCAACACCGCGGTGTGCGACGGGTGGAGGTGAGAGTCGACGACGGCCCGTGGAACACCGCGACCCTCGCCACCGAATACTCCACAGACACGTGGCGGCAGTGGAGCTGGACCTGGCAGGCGACGCCCGGACAGCACACGTTGTACTGCCGGGCGACCGACGCCGAGGGGAAGACGCAGACCGACCAGCGAGTGGCTCCGATCCCCGACGGGGCAACGGGATGGCACAGCCGCGTCGTGCAGGTGGCCTAGCGTCGCACGCCAGGCCACCTGGACCGAACGGCGTCGGGCTCAGGCCGTCTTCGACGCCAGCGCCTTCTTGCGGCGCGTGAGGACACCTGCGGCTCCGGCTGCAGACGCGATGAGCGCGGCAACGCCTACGCCGTCGCGTGAGAGCGGGTGTTTGATGACCGCGTCGACGGAGTACCGACCCGGGCCGGTGAGAGCCAGTGCGGCAGAAGCGAGTCCGAGCACGGCGGGGTACTCGAAGCCACCCTCCTGTGCAAAGAATCCGCTGGGGCGGTGCACGTCGGCGGCCGCGATCATCGCTGCCGCGCCCGCTGCTGCTGCCACGCGGGTGCCCGCGCCGAGTGCGACGAGTCCGCCTGCGGCCTCGCTGACGCCCGCGGCTACGGCAGAGGTCTTGGCGGGCTCGAAGCCCATGTGCTGCATGCCCGCAGTCGTGCCGTCGATTCCGGGGCCGCCGAACCAGCCGAGCAACTTCTGGGCGCCGTGCGCGAACAGGGTGGCACCCACGGCGACGCGCAGGGTCAGCAGACCGGCGTCGAGCGCGCGAGAGTGGTTTGTTGTCTTCGACATTATTCTTGACCTTCCTACAGATGTCCTAAGAGGACTGTAGTCCGCTTAGTGACGAGGAGCCACGTGGCCCTGGTCACGCGGCCACCGTGAGCGCCGCCAGGCGTCGTGCAACGTTCCTGCGAGTAGGTCCCGTGCGCATGTGGACGGCCGTAGGCTGGCTTTGAAAACGTTGCCATTGCGATCGCGAGGAGCCGAGATGCCCGACCTGCCCGAGATCACCGACGCCGAGATGCAGACGATTCTCGAGTACGCCCAGCCGTACACGGTCTCGATTCTTCGATCGGGTCCGAACTTCGGCTCGCCCGAGGCCGGGCAGTTCATCAAGGAGCACGGTCGTCGCACCCTCGCACTGCGCAAGGCGGGTGAGCTGGCCGTCGTATTGCCCATCCGGGGCAACGCCGACATCCACGGCGTCGGCGTCTTCGACCGCGACGTCGACACGGTCACCAAGATCATGAACGACGACCCTGCCGTGCAGGCGGGCGTCTTCACCTTCGAGGTCTATCAGGCCGAAGGCCTGCCGGGCGACGCGCTGCCGCCTGCTCCGTGACAGCCGCTTTGCTGGCCCTTTCATAGTTGCGCGAACTGCGCTCAACTTTTTTCTCCGAATCGGGAACAACTCGGATCTGTGCACAGTTGGACCTATCGAGAAACCTGAGTCGGGCAGACTCAAGTAGACTTGACGCGGTGAGACTCAACCAGTAGAACTTGAGTCGGACGCGCTGAAGTCTCTGGTCCCCAGCCAGACGCAGGTTTGCATCGACCAACCCCCTCGGTCGTGCCATCAGCTCGACCAGGGGACTGAGAACTTGGGTGCACACCCACAAACTAGGAGGAAATAACAGATGTCTCGTGCTGTTGGAATCGACCTCGGCACCACCAACTCCGTGGTGTCCGTGCTCGAGGGCGGCGAACCGACTGTCATCGCCAACGCCGAAGGCTCGCGGACCACTCCGTCCGTCGTTGCATTCGCGCGTAACGGTGAGGTACTCGTCGGACAGCCCGCCAAGAACCAGGCCGTCACCAACGTCGACCGCACCATCCGGTCCGTCAAGCGCCACATGGGCGAGGGGGACTGGAACGTCGAGATCGACGACAAGAAGTACACCCCGCAGGAGATCAGCGCACGCACGCTCATGAAGCTCAAGCGCGACGCCGAGGCCTACCTGGGTGAAGACGTCAGCGACGCGGTCATCACCGTGCCCGCGTACTTCAACGACTCGCAGCGTCAGGCCACCAAGGAGGCCGGCCAGATCGCGGGCCTCAACGTCCTGCGCATCGTCAACGAGCCCACCGCTGCCGCACTGGCATACGGACTCGACAAGGGCGAGAAGGAACAGACCATCCTGGTCTTCGACCTCGGTGGCGGTACCTTCGACGTCTCGCTGCTCGAGATCGGCGACGGTGTCGTGGAGGTCCGTGCGACCTCGGGCGACAACAACCTCGGTGGCGACGACTGGGATCAGCGCATCGTCGACTGGCTCGTGGAAAAGTTCAAGAGCAGCTCCGGCATCGACCTGACCAAGGACAAGATGGCCATGCAGCGTCTGCGTGAGGCTGCCGAGAAGGCCAAGATCGAACTGTCTGCCTCGCAGAGCACCTCAATCAACCTGCCCTACATCACCGTCGACGCCGACAAGAACCCGCTCTTCCTCGACGAGCAGTTGAGCCGCAGCGAGTTCCAGAAGATCACCTCGGATCTGCTCGAGCGCACCCGCGCTCCGTTCCAGGCTGTCATCAAGGACGCAGGCATCTCCGTCGGCGACATCGATCACGTTGTGCTTGTTGGTGGTTCGACTCGTATGCCCGCCGTCACCGATCTGGTGAAGGAACTCACCGGAGGCCAGGAGCCCAACAAGGGCGTCAACCCCGACGAGGTCGTCGCGGTCGGTGCTGCACTGCAGGCCGGCGTGCTCCGCGGTGAGGTGAAAGACGTTCTGCTGCTTGATGTCACCCCGCTGTCGCTCGGTATCGAGACCAAGGGCGGCGTGATGCACAAGCTGATCGAGCGCAACACCACGATCCCGACCAAGCGGTCGGAGACCTACACCACGGCCGAAGACAACCAGCCGTCGGTGCAGATCCAGGTCTATCAGGGTGAGCGCGAGATCGCCTCGCACAACAAGCTGCTCGGCTCGTTCGAGCTCGGCGGTATTGCTCCTGCGCCGCAGGGTGTTCCGCAGATCGAGGTGACCTTCGACATCGACGCCAACGGCATCGTGCACGTCACCGCGAAGGACAAGGGCACCGGCAAGGAGAACTCCATCCGCATCCAGGAGGGCTCGGGCCTGAGCAAGGACGAGATCGACCGGATGGTCAAGGACGCCGAGGCCCACGCAGAAGAGGACCGCAAGCGTCGCGAGGAGGCCGAGACCCGCAACCAGGCCGAGTCGCTGGTCAACCACACCGAGAAGTTCCTCAAGGACAACGAGGACAAGGTTCCCGGTGAGGTCAAAGACAAGGTCAACGCTGCGATCTCCGAGGCCAACGAGGCCCTGAAGGGCACCGACATCTCGGCGATCAAGAGCGCGATCGAGAAGCTGTCCACGGAGTCCCAGGAGATGGGCCAGGCGATCTACGCGGCATCGGCCGCTGAGTCGCAGAACGGCGCATCCGCCGAGGGAGCCACGGCAGACGCCGACAGCGACGTCGTCGACGCAGAGGTTGTTGACGAGCCGAACTCCGGGGACACTAAGTGACCTCACCGGAGCCCGAGCTCGACACGACTGCGGCAGACGCCGCGGGAGTAGACGTGGAGTCGACGGTCGAAGGGACCGTCGACCCCGCGTCGGGTTCGGAAGAGGCGACCGGCGGGAACTCGGCCGAGGTGGCCGAACTGACCGCAGCCCTGCAGCGCGAACGCGCACAGTTCGCCAACTACAAGCGGCGAACCGAAGAAGAGAAGCAGGGACGCGTTGCCTACGGCAAGCAGATCCTGATCGACAAGCTGTTGCCCGTTCTCGACGACCTCGACCGTGCCCGCGAGCACGGCGACCTCGAGAGCGGACCGCTCAAGGGTGTGGCCGACAAACTCATCGCCACACTCGACGCCGAAGGATTGACGAAGTTCGGTGCACCGGGCGACCCGTTCGACCCGGAACTGCACGAGGCCGTCCAAAACGACGGCAGCGGAACAGAACCCGTCATCGGCGCGGTTTACCGCGGCGGTTATCGGCTCGGCGACAAGGTGATCCGCACGGCGATGGTGACCGTGACCGATCCCGCCCCGGCTGGTCAGTCGCAACCGCAAGACACGCAGAGTGGTGCACAATAATCACCTGCGCATATTCCGATGGTGCGTCGCGCGAGAACTCGACGCGACGCACCATCGGTGCACTCAAGGCTTTTTCACAACTCAAGACCAGACAACTTCACACAACTACGAAGGAGGTGACGTCTGGTGGCTCCACAACGAGAATGGCTCGAACACGACTTCTACAAGGACCTGGGCGTTGCTTCTGACGCTTCAGCTGAAGAGATCAAGAAGGCTTACCGCAAGCTCGCTCGCGAGCTGCATCCCGATGCCAATCCGGGAGACAAGGAAGCCGAAGAACGCTTCAAGCGGGTGTCTGAAGCCCACAGCGTGCTCTCCGACGCCGACAAGCGTAAGGAGTACGACGAGACCCGTGCCATGTTCGCCGGCGGTCAATTCCGCGGCGGCGGAAACGGTTTCCCGGGAGGGTTCCCCGGAGGCGGCGGGACCCGCTATTCGACGAGCAACGGCGCTGATTTCAACATCGGCGACCTCGGCGACCTGTTCGGCGGCGGAGGTGAATCGAGCGGCGGATTCGGCGACCTGTTCGGCGATCTGTTCAACCGCGGAGGTTCATCGCGCTCATCGACGGCGACGCGGCCGCGTCGCGGCAACGATCTCGAGACCGAGACCACGCTGTCGTTCAAAGACGCCGCGGTCGGTACGACCGTACCGCTTCGCATAACAAGTCCCGCCCCCTGTACGACGTGCCACGGAAGTGGCGCCAAGCCGGGGACGAGCCCGCGAGTCTGCCCGACCTGCAACGGGTCCGGGCTGGTGAGCCGCAATCAGGGCGCGTTCGGTTTCAGTGAGCCGTGCCAGGACTGCCAGGGAACGGGATCGCGCATCGACGATCCGTGTACCGACTGCGACGGCTCCGGAGTGAAGGTCAGGGCTCGCACGATTAACGTGCGTATCCCCGCCGGCGTCGAAGACGGACAACGAATTCGGTTGGCAGGCCAGGGCGAAGCAGGTCGACGCGGCGCTCCGTCGGGCGACCTCTATGTGGTCGTCCACGTGACCGCCGACAAGATCTTCACCCGCAGCGGCAACGACCTCAAGGTTCAACTTCCGGTCAGTTTCTCCGAATTAGTGCTCGGGGCAACGGTTTCCGTGCCGACGCTCGAGGGGTCGGTGGGAGTCAAGATTCCGCCGAACACCACAGACGGACGCACTCTGCGTGTCCGGGGACGTGGTGTACCGAAGCGTTCGGGCGGAGCGGGCGACCTCTTGGTCACCGTGAAGGTCGAGGTGCCGGGCTCACTCGACGACGCCGCGACCGAGGCGCTCAAGAAGTACGCCGAGGCCGAGAAGGCGAGCGGATTCGACCCCCGTGCAGGATGGGGGCGATGAGTCATGGCGAGTCGAGACTTCGAGGATTCGAGCGCGACATTCATGATCTCGGTCGCCGCCGAACTGGCAGGGATGCACGCGCAGACATTGCGCACGTATGACCGGCTCGGACTCGTCACGCCGCAACGCACGACCGGAGGCGGACGCCGCTACTCGACGCGCGACGTCGAACTCCTGAGGGAGATCCAACGTCTCTCGCAGGAGGAAGGCGTCAACCTCGCGGGTATCAAGCGCATCATCGACCTGACCAATCAGGTCGACGCTCTGCAGCAGAGAGTGGGCGAACTGCAGAGTCAGGTCGAGCAGTCCGCTCGCCGAGGCGGCGAGCTGGTGCCGGTTCCGCGCACGAGCGCTCTGGTCGTGTGGCAACCGCGACGCGCCAAGCGTAAAGACTGATCACACGCTCTTTCCACCCATGCTCCCCGACGGCCGGTTGGCCGCCGGGGAGCACGCGTTAGGCTGACTTCTCATAGCAACGTGGGGAGTGAACGGTGACACAGCCGACTGGAACACAGCCGACTGGAACACAGACGACTGGAACACAGGCATCAGGCGCAGAGCCAACAGCGCCGGTGTCCCTTGGCGTGTCCGTCGTCGGCGACGAGATCGCGTCAGTCGTCATACGCTCGAACGGCGGTAGGGACGAGATCGCGGCCAGCAATCTCGTTGATCTGCCCGATTACCTCCCCGAATCGGCCGCCGCAGCCATCACGGAATTGGTCGAGTCGGTTCCGTTCGAGGTCGATCACCTCATCGTCTCCTGCTCGCGTCCGAGCACCCGCAACTACCTCGCGCAGGCGTTCACGCCAGGATCGTCGACGCCGCCCTGGTACCGGATCACCAGCGTCGATGACATCACGAGTGCCATGCTGGCCGTCATGCGCTCGTCGCCCGGCGGCGCAGGCGTGACGGCGGTGGTGAACCTTGCACGCACAGGCGGGCCCGCTGACGGTGTGTGCGTGGCGCTCGTCGACAACACCACCGGCCAGTTGCTCGACACCCGCGACAACTCGACGGTCGAGGGGATTCCGGTCACCGATGCACGGGGTGCCGATGACGTCGCTCGACTGATCCTCGACGCCGACGGCGGCTCCCGGTTGAGTTCCGTCGTCTGCACCGGGTCGGGCGCAGAATTGCCCGGCGTCGCGCCCGCGCTCGAGTACGCGGTCGGGCGTCCGGTGTCGATCGCCGAGATGCCTGCTCTCGCGCTCGCCGCGGGCGCTGCCGCCACCCCGCCGAAGACGACGGTGTTGCGCGCAGGCGACTCGGAGCCCGCCGCATATGCCGCCGCCACGCCTACGCGCGCTCCTCGCGACGCGACGGGGCTGCGCTGGTGGGCGCTGGGAGCGGTGATCGGGGTCGCCGTGCTACTCGGCGCCATCGGACTGACCGCACTGCACGCCAGCGGCGACGACACCAGCGCCAGACCCGACACCACGCCGACCACGGTGACCGTGACCGACACCCCTCAGCAGGCAACCGTCACGCGCGAGGGCGAGGCGGTCACCGAAACGCAGACCGAGACCAGGAGCGAGGTACGCACCACGACGGTCCGACCGCCGACCGTCACCAGGACGGTTGAAGCCCCGGCGGCTACTCAGACAGAGACCACGACGGTCATCCAGACCACCACGGTCGTCGTCACTGAGCCCGGGCAGTCCGAAGGCAGCGGCGAGCAGGGCCAGGGAACAGGCGAGAACTGAGGTCGCGTGGGGGGCGTAGTCCGTCAGTAGACGGGATCCGACTGGATTCTGCTCGCCCGCACGCCCGCGATGATGAGTCGACGACGCGTCGCCGTCACCATCTGCGGAGAACCGACGACGAGCGCCTGATGATCGCTCCAGTCGCCTTCTGCCGCAACAACATCTGGCAGTAAGCCGATCCGATGGTCGACGCCGAGATCCTCGGGTGATGCGATCGAGTTCAACCACCACGGGTCGTCGGATTCCTGCGACACCGCAGTGATGCGCAACCACGGATTGGTCGAAGCGATGCGCGCGAGCACCGCCAGATCGTAGAGCTCTCCGGGGTAGCGCATGCCGTAGAAGATGTGCGTCGACGGCGAGTCTGCCCGCTTCGACATCTCGATCAGGAGCGCGCGCAGCGGAGCGAGGCCGGTACCTCCGGCGACCATGAGGACATCATGGCCGCGTTCGATGTGCAGCGTTCCGTGATTCTGCGCCAGCTTCCAGACGTCGCCGACACGCGTGGTCGACACGATCGCAGAACTCACGACGCCACCGGGGACGGCCCGGACGTGGAATTCGATTTCGCCGTCCTCATTGGGCGGAATCGCAGGTGAGAGATGCCGCCATTCGTGCGGCCATTGCGGAATCGCCACCTCGAGGAATTGCCCGACGGAAAAGCGCAGCGGATCGTCGCTGAGGAGCCGCACGACTGCGAGGTCGCGGGTGATCCGATACTTCTCGGCCACCCGCGCGGTCCAGGTCGGCGGCCCGGACGCCATCTCGGCAGCACCGCGCATCACACCGGTTGTCAACATCATCGCCTGGGTGACTGTCTCCTCGGTATCGCCATCCCAGTAGCCGTCGAGCAGCGCGCGGAACTCTCCGATCAGCGCGGTACACATCAGTGGGTAGTGCGCGGGCAGCACCCCGAACTTGCGATGATCGCGCCCGAGCTGGGCGAGTAGTTCGACCAGGTCAGTGTGGCCGTCGTCGGACGGGATGACCTCGAGGGCGTGGTCGATCACCCCGAAGAACGCCTCACGCAGATGCGACATCTGGGCGGGAAACAGGTCCCGCAGATCAGGATCGAGGGCGAAAAGGCGCGTGAAGACGCCGCGCGTGAACGCTTCGGGATCGCGTCCGATGACCTGACGCACGTGGTGCAGCGCATGGCGTGAGTGCCCGCCCATGCTCACCTCCGATCGTGCCGCCCCGTCGACAGCCTCTCCATTCTGCCCCCTCGTCGGCGCGGGGTGCCCGAGGTGGCGAAAGGTGTGTCCGTCGAAAAGAATCCGCACCCGTCGAACGCTTAATCGATCCGAAAATCGGAGCGATGTGGGATCCTGTATTTGTGGGCTCCCTGGAAAACGTGCTCCCTGGAAAACGTGCTCCCGGGAATCGTCGACGCGCACATGTTGCAGTGGAATCCGCGTCAGACTCCTTGGCGGGCAAAGGGCCTCGCGCGGGTGCGACGACTCACGCCGAGGCTCGGCGATCGCGCATTCACCCTGCTGGTCTCACAGGCCGATAGAGAATACGTGCTGACACCCTCGGTCATCGCGCGCGCCTACGAGACCGAGCAGTACCTCAAAGACATCGCGGGAGTCCCGACGGTCGCGGACGTCGCGATCGACACCGTCGTCGTCGCCGATTCCCACTGGCGCGCATACGCGGGCGACATCGACATGATCGCAGACGCCGAAGCCGAGGAGCTATCGGAAACCCGCTACGTGATCGGCCTTCCCTTCGGTCTCGACGGTGCCCCGCGGTTGGGAGGGCTCATCGTGCACGGCGATCCTCGATCGCCCAACTTCGCCACGCAACTCGACGCACACCTCGACATCACGCCTCTCGTACGCGCGGTCCGGGTGCTCGCGGCACGGCATCCCGATCCGCGCGTTCGCGATTCGACGCCGGACGAGGGTCTGCTGGCGTCGACGTCCGCGCTGCGTGGCTTTGGCGAAGCGGTGCGTCGGGGACTGGTGCTGGAGGCGTTTGTGTATTCGCATCAGCTCTACGACGTGGTCAGTTTGGCACGCGAGTACCCCGAGGCCACGGTCGTCGTCGATCACATCGGGGCGCCGGTGGGTGTGTTCGGTCCGATGGGTGTGCGGACGGGCAACACCGCCGCGGCGCGTGCAGACATCATGCGCCTGTGGCATGAGCGCGTGGTGAGCCTTGCCGCGCAACCGAATATCGTGATGAAGCTGTCCGGATTGGCGATGCCGATTCTCGGTTACGGACACGACCCACACGGCAACATCGGGAGCCGAAAGACTCTCGCCGAGATGATCGGCCCCCTCGTCGGGCACCTGGTGAGCCATTTCGGGTCGGAACGACTCGTCTTCGGATCCAACTTTCCCCTCGACCGACCCAATGCGACGATGTCGATGCTTGTCGGCGCACTCCTCGACGTACTCAATCCGTGGGGGGACGACTTCTTGCGAAAAATCTTCCGCGACAACGCCCTGCGGGTGTACAACGTCGACGACGCCCCTCGCGGCCAGGCGTGAGGGGCGTCGTGCAGCGGGCTTCTATTTCTCCTCGGGTCCTTCCGGAACCGGCGGCTCAGGCATGACGGGATACTCACCGGTGTAGCCCTGGCGTTGCGCCGCGAGCGTCATGACCTTTGACCGGCAGCCGTACCAGCCGGCGATGAGCAGTGGCGTTCCGACGATGATCGCGATGAGATTCCAGATGTCGTCGTAACACATCAGGACGACCACCGCCGCGAGGAAGATGAGCGTGGCGTAACTGGTGTACGGCGTGCCCGGGAGTCGGAATGAAGGCCGTGTGAGTATGCCTTTCTTCTCCCACCGGTACAGCTGGATCTGACAGGCGACGATCATTGCCCACGTGGAGATGATTCCGAGCGCGGAGAGGTCGAGCGCGATGTTGAAGGCCTCTTCGGGAACGAACAGGTTGAGGATGACGCCGAGGAAGGTCAGCGCTCCTGTCAGTGCGATCCCGCCGAACGGAACCCCGTTCTTGTTCATCTTTCCGGTGAATGACGGTGCAGTTCCGTTGAGCGCCATGGAGCGTAGGGTGCGGCCCGTCGAGTACAGGCCGGCGTTGAGACTCGACATCGCCGCAGTGAGCACGACGAGATTCATGATGCCTCCCGCCGCCGGTACACCGATCTTCGAGAAGAAGGTGACGAACGGACTCTCGTCCGCCTTGTAGGTGGTGTAGGGCAGGAGGAGGGCGAGAACTATCAGGGATCCCACGTAGAACACGGCGATACGCAGGATCACCGAGTTGATCGCTCGCGGCATCACTTTCGCGGGCTCGGCCGTCTCGCCCGCCGCGGTGCCGACCAATTCGACTGCGGCATAGGCAAAGATGACGCCCGACGTCACGATCACCAACGAGAACAATCCCGTGGGGAACATTCCGCCGTTGTCGGAGATGACGCTGAATCCGGTCGATGCACCCTCGATCTCGAAACGTCCTGCGAGGAAGACGATTCCGACGACGAGGAACGTCACGAGTGCGGTGACCTTGATGATCGACGCCCAGAATTCCATCTCACCGAAGAGTTTGACCGAGATGATGTTCATCGTCAGCACGATGCACAGTGCGATGAGCGCGATCAGCCACTGCGGGATCGCCCCGAACATCCCCCAGTAATGCACGTAGAGCGCCACAGCGGTGACGTCGACGATCGCGGTGGCGGCCCAGTTGAAGAAGTAGAGCCAGCCGGTGACGAATGCTGTTTTCTCACCGAAGAATTCGCGCGCGTAGGAGACGAATGATCCCGACGAAGGTCGGTGGAGAACGAGTTCGCCGAGTGCGCGGAGGATGAAGAAGACGAAGACGCCGCACACGGCGTAGGTGATGAACAGGCCGGGGCCGGCGTCGTGAAGGCGGGAACCCGCACCCATGAACAGGCCGGTTCCGATCGCGCCACCGATGGCGATCATCTGGATCTGTCGCGGTTTGAGCGCCTTCTGGTAGCCCTCGTCCTCGTGGGCGAGCGCTGAATTGTCGTACTGCGTCGTTGGTTCGGCTGTCATGACTCCCCGTGCGCTTGTGGACGATAGACCGTAGGAACAAGATGGACGGCCCCTGACGCTATCGACACTTCGCTACATCGAGATGACGCAGGATGTTAACGATCTCGACGGTCGATCGGCGTCGATTTGACGACGCATGGGCCCAATTGTCTTGAGACGCCGCTCGACTGGCGATTCGATGTCCGATTTAACAATGGGCGAGCTGTGTCGTGCATCACAGGCTGAAGGCGGCGTCGGACCTCTCGGAAAAGTGCTCTCAGGTCCGACGCCACGGCCTACGTCCCGCAGCGGGCTGGGGGACCGGCACGTCGCGGAGGTTGCGGGCGACGATGTCGGCGAACTCGCTACACGTCGAATAGCGATCGGCCGGATTCTTCGCGAGGGCCTTGGCGAACACCGAATTGAGCGCAGACGGAAGCCACGGTCGACGTCGGGTCAGCAGCGGCGGGTCGTCGCGCAGATGCGCGTTGGTGATGGCGAATGCCGTCGTACGTGGGTAAGGCGGAGCGCCGGTGAGGAGTTCGGTGAGCGTGCAGGCGAAGGCGTATTCGTCTGTTGCCGGTGAGAGTTGCTTGGCCTGAAGGAGTTCCGGAGATGCGTAGGCGATCGATCCCTGAACTCGGCCGTTGCGCGCGAGTGGCCGGTTGTCGTCGACTAGCTGCGCGATGCCGAAATCGGAGAGCAACGCGTCGGTGTCGGGGCGTGTCGACGTCAGCAAGATGTTTGCGGGCTTGACGTCTCGATGTAGGACGTCGCGGGAGTGCGCGAAATCGATTGCCGCCGCTATCTGTTGGGCTACCCGGACGAAGGTCGGCACCACCGGTTCTGTCGTGGGCGACGGGATCAGCGCGATCGCGGCGGGACCGTCGACATATTGCATGGCGATCCACAACGTCGGCGGAACACGGTCGGCGGGGACACCGAGAACCTGCGCTCGACGGATTGTCTGTGCGTCGGGTTGCATCTGCCCGCGCGTATACATCTCGACGATGTTCGGGTGGTGAAGTCGGGACGCGATGGTGAACTCGCGCTCGAAACGTTCCGCAGCCCTGGTGTGGCCGGTCTCGTCGGAATGCAGGATTTTGAGTGCTTGTGGCGTGCGCTCGTCGCCACGGTGAACGCGGTACACATCAGCACTACTGCCGCTACCCACCAGCGCATCGATGGTGTAGCCGGCCACGTCGGTTCCCGGCTGGTACACCTCGTCAGAGTATCTGTGCGGTGACCAGCCGGTGCGACCGATGGTCAGTCGGTGGGCGTCAGACGGAAGATCGGGAACACTCGGCCCTGCGCAGTCTTCGTGTACTCGATGAACTGACTCGACATCGACGTGAAGGTCTGCCACGCCTGCTCTCGAGCGGCCGGATCGAGCTCTGTAGCGGTGGCGGAGTGTGTCTCGATGCCGCTACCGTCCGAGGCCCATTCGACGGTCACGTGTGGGTTCTTGCGCAGGTTGTAGACCCACGACGGATTCTTCGGCGAACCTGCTGCGCTGCCGACGATGAACCGTCCGCCCGCTCCGTCTGGTAGTCCGAGAAGGGGACTGACGCGGTCGGCGCCCGACTTTGCGCCGGTGGAATGCAGCACCACGAGGTGGCGTCCGAAGCCCATGGCCGACACGGTGCCGTCGTTCTCATGAAACTCGTCGATGATCTGCGAATTGAAGTCGCTCATGTTTGACCATTGTCTACCGAGTCTGCGTCGGCGTCGGCGAAACGCACTTTTGTTATGCGCATGCGTCCGTCCAACTCGCTCATCGGTGATCGTCACGAAGCCTAGGCTTGGAACTCATGAGCAGTGCGCCTCTCGACGAACTGATCGCCTCGCTCGGCGATCAGATGGTCGTCACCGATCCCGACATCCTTGCCGGCTACCGCCACGATCGTGCCAACGACCCCGACGCCGGCACGCCGATGGCGCTCATCCGACCCGTGACGACGGCCGACGTCCAGGTCGTCGTGCGGTGGTGTGCTGCGCACGGAATCCCGGTGATCACCCGCGGTGCCGGGACGAGTTTGTCCGGCGGGGCCACGGCGGTCGATGGAGCCGTGATGCTCTCGACCGAGAAGATGAGGAATCTGACGATCGATACCGCGACCCGCACGGCGGTGTCGCAGCCGGGTCTGTTGAACGCCGAGGTCAAGGCTGCGGCTGCGGCACATGGGCTCTGGTATCCGCCCGATCCGTCGTCGTTCGAGATCTGTTCCATCGGAGGCAATGTCGCCACCAACGCGGGCGGGCTCTGCTGCGTGAAGTACGGCGTCACCACTGATTACGTACTCGGCCTCGAGGTCGTCCTCGCCGACGGTCGCGCGATCAGAATCGGCGGCAAACAGCTCAAGGATTCGGCGGGGCTGCCGTTGACGAAGCTGTTCGTCGGCAGCGAGGGGCTGCTGGGCATCGTCACCGAGGTGACGCTGCGGCTGTTACCGCCGCAGGCGTCGGCGTGCACGGTGGTCGGAACGTTCGCGTCGGTGCACCACGCGAGTGAGGCGGTGCTCGCGATCACCGCCAGGATCCGACCGGCCATGCTCGAATTCATGGACTCGGTGTCGATCAACGCCGTCGAGGACCTGCTCAAGATGGGACTCGATCGGGAGGCGGGAGCCCTGCTGGTTGCCCAGTCCGACGCTCCGGGACCAGCGGGCGTCGCTGAGGTGGAACTGATCGAGAAGGCATTCTCGGAGTGCGGGGCGACCGAGGTGTTTGCTACGTCCGACGCTGCCGAGGGAGAGGCGTTCACCGCTGCGCGCCGCGCGGCGATTCCTGCCGTCGAACGGCTCGGATCGCTACTGCTAGAGGATGTCGGGGTTCCGTTGCCAGCCCTGCCGGAGTTGATCGACGGGGTCGAGGCCATTGCGATGGAGAACAGGGTGATGATCTCGGTCATCGCGCACGCGGGTGACGGCAACACACATCCGTTGATCGTGTTCGATCCCGCTGACGCCGACGAGAGCGCGCGTGCGCAGACGGCCTTCGGCCAGGTCATGGATCTCGCGATCAGTCTCGGCGGGACGATCACCGGCGAGCACGGCGTCGGACGATTGAAGAAAGGATGGCTGCCCGATCAGCTCGGACCCGATGTCATGGAACTCACGGCGAGAATCAAAGCCGCCCTGGATCCGGAGGGGCTGCTCAACCCCGGTGTACTTCTCTGAGGTGAAAAAACTCCGGTCCGCATGTCGCAACGCCCCCTCTGTGCTGCGACATGCGGACCGGGATCGAGCACAGCTATCGTCTTCAGATGGAAGGCGCTGACTCCAAGCTTGTACCGCTGATGACACTGTAATCATCTTTTGCACAACCATCCATCGAGAATATCCGGACAATTGTCAATCTCAGGTTGATAATGGGAGCTATGACGAGTTCATCTGATCGTGACCTGGACCTTCGGCGTCTCAGAATGTTCGTCGAAGTGATCGAAGCGCCGTCACTACGTGTTGCGGCCGAGCGTCTGTTCATCTCGCAGCAGGCCTTATCGTCGGCGATCAGGGATCTGGAGCGACAACTCGGTGTGCAGCTGTTCTCGCGGTCGCGTCGATCACTCACACCGACTGCTGCCGGAACGGCACTGTACGAGGGTTCGGTCCCACTGCTCGCGGGCGGCTCGCACCTCGCGTCGGAAGTGCGGATGGTCGACGCTCAGAATCCCGACCCCTACGTGATCGGATACACCCAGGGCCTGGCGCCGTCGGAGGTCTTCCAGGTGATCGAGGGGGCGGTCCAGCAGGACGCGTCGATGCCGATCACCGTGCGCCCGGTTGCCGCGGAATTCATCCGTGAGGAGCTCCTCGCCGGCAGCATCGATCTCGCACTCGCCCGCACGGTGGAGGCTCCGCCCGATCTCGCCGGCGCCATCGCGACCAGTCACGAACTACGTCTCGCGGTCAACGCGCGCCACCCGCTCGCCGCGCATGAGACGTGCGCGATGAAGGACGTCGCGTCGTGTCAGATCGTGATCTCCGAGCTCGAACCCGACTACACCAACATGATCGTGTCGTACTGCCGTCGCGCGGGCTTCGAACCCGAGATCATCGTCTCCAACCTTCGAGGCACCCCGCCGCACACGTCGGTGATTGCACATCCACAGGCGGTCGCGTTCGTCACGAACCAGCCCGGCTGGCTGTACGACGACCAGATCCGCGTGATTTCGTTCGAGAATCCACCGCTGACCCCCGTCATGGCGATGTGGCTGCCCAACACCGCACCGCGCATGCGCAACCGCATCCTCGACGCTGTTGGCGTCAGTGCCGTTGCAGAATCGCAGTGAGATCTGCGCCGACGGGAAGAGTGCCGTACTCGGCTCCACGATCGTCGCCCAGTCGAGCCGCGATGAAGGCCTCCGAGACCGGCGTCGGCGAAAATCGCACCAGCAGTGAGGCTTCGAGCGCAAGAGCCATGGATTCGACGACGCGCCGCGCTCGACGCTGAGCCGACGACGCGTCGAGCGTTGCCAACTCGGAGAGCTGCGTACGGACGTTGTCGAGATGGGCGTCGAGGATTGTGCTGGCGCCGCGTGCGAGATTGACCTCCGCGTCGAATGCGGCGATCGATTCGGGTTCGCGTGTCATCGCGCGCAGCACGTCGAGTGCGATGACGTTCCCCGAGCCTTCCCAGACGGCCATCACCGGCTGCTCGCGGTAGCGCATCGCCAAGGGGAAGTCCTCGGTATATCCGTTTCCGCCAAGGCATTCCAGTGCCTCGTAGGCGTGGTGCGGACCGCGCTTGCAGATCCAGTACTTGGCGACCGCCGTGGCTAGCCGGCGGAAGGAGCGCTCGGTGTCGTCGGCATCCTCGTCGTGTGCCCGAGCGAGGCGCATCGCGGTGACGGTTGCGGCTTCGGACTCGAGCGCCAGATCGGCGAGCACCGCAGCCATGGCCGGTTGGTCGGCGAGACTTGCGCCGAAGGCTGCACGATGACGGGCGTGCCAGGTGGCTTCGGCCACCGATTGCCGCATACCGGCGGCGCTGCCGAGCACGCAGTCGAGTCGCGTCTGTGCGACCATCTCGATGATCGTCCGTACACCGCGGCCCGGCTCGCCGACCATCAGGGCGACGGTGCCGTCGAGTTCAATCTCGCTCGACGCGTTGGACTTGTTGCCGAGCTTGTTCTTGAGGCGCTGGATGCGGAACGAGTTGCGGGTGCCGTCGGGCAGGATTCGGGGGAGGAGGAAGCACGAGAGTCCCTCTCCGCCAGCACCTTCCGCCTGAGCGAGGACGAGAAACGCGTCGGACATCGGTGCCGAGCAGAACCACTTGTGTCCGGTGAGGAGGTACTCGGCGCCGGGACCGCCAGCGCCGACCGGCCGAGCGACGGTGGTGTTGGCGCGAACGTCGGAGCCTCCCTGCTTCTCCGTCATGGACATGCCGAAGATGGCCGACGACTTGTCGGCCGAAAGATCAGGGGAGTAGCTGCGCGACAACGCTTTCGGCACCCATTGAGCGGCGACGTCCGGTTGTAGCTCAAGCGAGGGGATCACGGCGTGTGTCATCGACACTGGGCAGGCGTGTCCCGGTTCGATCTGTCCGAACAGCATGAAGATCGCCGCACGGGCGACGTGCGAGCCCGGCTGCGGGTCGGCCCAGCAGCGGGTGTGCGCGCCGTGTTCGACTGCCGCGGAGATGATCCGGTGGTAGCTGGGGTGGTACTCGACCTCGTCGATTCGGTTGCCCCAGCGGTCGAAGGTGTGCAGTTCAGGCGTGATGGTGTTGGCCAGCTTGGCGTCGTGCTGGAACTGTGCGCTGCCGACGAGTGTGCCCACGTCGGTGAGTTCGTTTGTGGCCCAAGCGGCGTCGTGACGGCTCACGGCCTCAACAAGCACGGTGTTGAGCTCGTACTCGTTGATGTCGACCCGCGGGGCCGACTGGTTGAACACCGTGTGTGTCACGTGCGGTTGTGGGCGCGTGGTCGGGGTGGTGGAGGTCATCGTGCTGCCTTTCGTCGATCGCCGCGCGGGCCGAGGTGCTCCCGCCGGTCGAGCTGCTCTCTCCGCTGGTCGAGTTCCCCACGCTGGTCGAGCCCTTCTCGCTGGTCGAGCCTTCCCCGCTGGTCGAGCTTGTCAAGACCACCTAGCCGCGCGTTGAGAACCTCCTCGGAGATGCCGAGGTTTGTGAAGATCACCGTGACCGCGTCGGTGAGCGACGGCCCCAAACTGTCGTCGGTCGCCGACTTCTGCACCGCCAGACCGAAAATCGCCGACCAGAACGCTTTGGCCTCGACGTCGATCGAGGCACGCAGCTGCCAACCGGTGCGCACCAGTTTCTGCATGAGCGCCTTCTCGCCGCGCTCGTGCAGGGTGTGAAGCGTGGTCGTGATGAGCTCTCGCAGATCATCGCGTCGTGAGACCAAAAGCATTGCGGTGGTGAACATCTCGACGCCCCGGAGTTCCGGTCCAAGCAGTGTGGTCACGAGTGTTTGGGCGTAGTCGCGGACTGTCGGAGTGGCCTCGGCAGCCTCCTCGGCGTGGCGTCCCGCGCGGAGTACCGCGGCACACGCCACCTCGACGAATAGTTGTTCCTTCGAGCCGAAGTAGTACGTGACCTGGTTGGGAAACGTGCCTGCGCGTTCGCAGATCTGCGCGACCGACGCGGTCTCACCCTCCGTGCGGAACACGTGGTCGGCGGCGTGCAGCAGTGTTTGGCGCGTCTGCTTCCCTGCGCTACGCGTCGCACGCTGCGGTGTAGAAGAAGCCACGCCACCTCGCTGTTTGTATGCCCGACAAGTTTGTATGAGACACAATAAACGCCACGGACGTCGAGGTCAACGGTGGTGGGTGGTGGTCGTGGACAAGTATTGCGGTGTCCCGGACCGATCGCCAGGGAGAGTCCAATTCTCGCAGTGCGAACCGCATCGCCGTCCTCGCGGGCGCTGATCACTAGTGTTAGCTCATGCGAATAGGACTGCACGCAGTGGGAATCGGTACCGGTGCGGATCCCGCCATCATCGCGGCAACCGCGCGTCACGCGGAGGCGCTGGGGTTTGCGACGCTGTGGTGTGGGGAGCACGTGGTCATGGTCGACGAGCCGGTGTCGCGGTATCCGTATACACCTGACGGACGGATCGCTGTGCCGGCCGAGGCCGACTGGCTCGATCCCATGACGTGCCTTGCGTTTGCCGCTGCCCATACGTCGACGATCCGGTTGGCCACCGGCATCCTGCTGTTGCCGGAACACAATCCGGTGATCATGGCCAAGCAGGTGGCGTCGCTGGATCGTCTCAGCGGCGGACGATTCACGCTGGGCGTGGGGATCGGTTGGTCTCGCGAAGAATTCGACGCTCTGGGTGTTCCGTTCGAACGTCGGGGGCAACGAACGGCGGCATATGTCGCGGCGATGCGCGCACTGTGGACCGATGAAATCGCTTCCGTTGACTCCGAGTTCGTGTCCTTCCGGGGTGTGCGCGTCAACCCGAAGCCGACGCAACGTCACCTGCCGATCATCCTCGGCGGCAACAGCGATCGTGCGTTGACGCGCGTCGCCGAATGGGCCGACGGCTGGTACGGCTTCAACGTCGACGGACTCGATGAGGTGGCCGATCGTATGGCGACGCTGCGGGCGCAGTGCGCCGAGCGTGGCCGCTCGGCGGACGACCTTTATATCGCCGTCGCACTCCGGTCACCGTCGAACGCTGATCTCGGTGCGCTCGAGGATCTCGGTGTCAGCGAGCTCGTCATCGTCGATTCGCCACCCGATGAGGCCGACGCCGTCGAAGAATGGACAGCGACGCTTGCGCAACGATGGTTGGAGCGCTGAGGGGCAAGCCAGATCAGATGTCACCTATCGATGCAGCAGTCCCGAAGCAATGGAGGGATTTGGATCTGTTGCTTCTGAAAGTGACTGCGAGGTGTGGCTTCTAAGGCACCTGTCGCCTCGCATCTCGGTGACGCCCCACCCGTATGCCATCGCTACTGCCGCCGGGATCTTTGGGGATGATTCGATATCGACAGCGCGTCGACGTAGTCGGCAACGACGGTGCGCCCACTGCGGGAATGCCATCACCGCTGCGCCGCGGCTGTATCAGCAGCTGCCCAGGGATTCGCCAGGGCTTCTCGAAGTGGTTCTGGTGCACCGTCTTCGGTTGCGGTCATGCCGGAAGCGGCCGGGAATGCCTCCATCATGGAGTCGGGGAGCGGAGTGTCTGTCGACACTGACCTTTCCGGCGTCGAGTAGCACATCAGCCGGTAAGCCCCCCATGCCCCTTGGGAACTCTGGGTGGCATGATTCACGGTGCACCTAGTCGGCACGAACCAGTTCCGCGAGCCGCTGCTGGGTGGGGGAGTCTTCCTCGGCGAAGTTGAGGATGAGTTGTTGTTCTGGCGCGCCGGCGTATCGGAAGATTTCCCAGTCGAGGACGAGTTGTCCGGCGGCGGGGTGGTTGAGGGTTTTGGTGCCGAAGTCTTGTCGTGCGACGTGGCGTGCCGACCACCATTGGCCGAATTGTCGGTCGGCGATGGTGAGTTCGCCGACGAGTGCGGCCAGGGCGGGGTCGTCGGGGTTGGCTGCGGCTTCGCGCCGCAGGATCGCTACGCATGAGCGTGCGACCGAGGGCCAGTCGTCGAACAGGGTGCGCATGAGTGGGTCGGTGAAGATCAATCGGACGTAGTTGAGCTCTCGCGGATCGCAGGCGTCGAAGTCGACGTAGACCTTGGCGGCCAGGCGGTTCCAGGCGAGGATGTCGGTGCGCGGGCCCAGGACGATGGCAGGGGTGTCGGCGAGTTGATCGATGAGGCGTCGGACCTGGGGACGGATACGACTGGCTGCGCGTGCGGGTTTCGTCGTCGCCGGTTGGTGGCCTGCGTGGTCGGCGAGACTGTCGAGGTACTCGGCCTGGTCGCTGTCGAGGTGCAGGGCATCGACGAGCGCGGTCAGCACCGGCGGTGACGGGGCGAGTCGGCCCTGTTCGATGCGGGTGTAGTAGTCGGTGCTGATCGACGCCAGTTGTGCGACCTCTTCACGCCGTAAGCCGCTGACGCGGCGTCGCTGATCGAGTTCGGGTAGGCCTGCCTGTGCGGGGGTGAGTTCACCGCGCCGCGTTCGTAGGAACGCGCCGAGTTCTTTGAGGTGTGGCTCAGGGCCGCGGGTAGGCATTCCTTCAGCGTACGAGTGGTGCGTGGTGGTGCTCATGGAAAGAGATCAACTCCGGGTACGAGTGATGCGGTGTTCTGCATCCCAGCAGGATGCAGAACACCGCTCTCGTGTGGCTCGTCAGGGCGTTGTCGGTACGGCGCCGATCAGAGGTGTTCGCCGAAGAACGGGATCACGGTCTTGAGTGCCTCGCCGGCGCCCTTTGGCTGGTCGTAGAGGTCGTAGTGCGATACGTCTTCGAGGACAACGAGTCTCTTGTCCTTCGACGCGGCGCGTTCGATGATCTCGTGCCCGTCACGATAGGCGCCGAAGGCGCCTTGCTTGTCACCGACGACGACGAGCAACGGCTGGGTGAGTAGTTCCTCGGCGAGGTGGAAGGCATCCCAGCCGAGTGCCACGGCACCGTGGCCGGCTTCGAACAACACGCACCCGTTGGATGCTTGGCCGCGGTCGGTGCGGTAGTAGTCGTAGGCCTCGATGATGTCGATGTCGCCGACCTGCTGGGCTGCCTCGGCGGACTCGGGAAGCAAACCGCTGACGACGGGATCGCCACCGCGCGCATACTCCGAGCGTTGTGTCCCAATGGTTTGCAGGGCTGCGATCACGCCGTCGGCGGCCGCTGCATTCTCGCGGATCATCCGGCCATAGTTCACGCCTGTGATCGACACGACGGCCTTGAACCGCTTCTCGGTCATCGCGGCGTTCAGTGTGTAGCCGCCACCGCCGCACACTCCGAGGACACCGATGCGATCGCTGTCGACATACGGAAGTGTTTCGAGGTGGTCGACGACGTGGCGGAAGTCCTCCACACGTTGGGTGGGATCTTCGATGAAGCGTGGCGTGCCGCCGCTTTCACCCTGGAAACTGGCGTCAAAGGCGATCGCGACGTAGCCGGCGTCGGCCAGTGCGGTCGCGTAAATGTTGCCCGCGGTCTGCTCCTTGCACGAGCCGATCGGATGCGCCGCAACGATCGTGGGGTAGCTGGTGTTCTCGTCGAAGTTCGGCGGGAAGTAGATGTCCGCAGCGATATCCCAATACATGTCGGGGTTGCGGAATGTGACGTGCTTGATGTTGGTTGCCGTGGCGGTGGCCATCTCGGCGCCTCCTCTTCTGGGTGACTGGCTGATAAGACCAGTCTGCGAGGTGACTCGGCACCGCGGCAGGACCGAAACGATCCTAGGAAAGATCATTCCTAGGAACATCGAGTCACGAAACGACATAGGCTCGTTCAGGTCGACGAGGCCCATGGATTCGACGAGGTAGTGGCTGATACACCCTGCGCAGGATGATCGCGATAGAAGGCCAGGTGGGCGCGTGCGGCCGCCTCCCAGGTCAGTGATCTCGCAAGAGACCTGCCGTGATGTGCACGCTGTGCGTCTGGGGTTCTCGCGGCGAGGATTCCGTCCGCGAGGGAGCCCGCGCTCTCCGCGTACATGACTGTGTCCCCGAAGACCTCGCGCAGGATGGGCAGTTCACGCGCCACGACGGGGCGAGCGGCGGCGAGTGCCTCCATTGCTGCGAGTCCGAACCCTTCCTTGGTGGAGGGGAAGGCGAAGACTTCCGACGCAGCCACCAGTGACGGCAGCTGGTCGTCGTCAACCGGGCCGAGGACCGTCGGCTGTAGTCCGAGTTCGGTTTGGCGGCAGTCGAATTCGCTCCGGTAGTCGCGATAGTCGAAGAGGGTCTCGCCTCCGGCGAACACCAGACCGAGGTCGGGGTCGGTGTCGCGCACGAGCGCATAAGCGTCGAGCAGGTCGATGCTGCCCTTGCGTGGTTCGATGCCTCCGACCGCGAGTACGTACCGTCCCAGTCGATTCCGCCAACCCTCGCGACGCGCGATGGCCTCCGGAGTGTTCGACGCAGCATCGTGGAATCGGGCGAAGTCGACGCCGTTCGGAATCACGGTGGGGGACAGGCCCCATCCGGCTCGCACCTCGTCCGCGACACCACGCGACACGCATATCCGTGCATACGGTGCGACCACAGCCTTTTCGTGGCACTCCGCCAGGATCGGGGTGGTGAACTGATCGAGATGATGAATCGTCCGGATGCAGTGGCCGACAGCGTTCGCGCTGATGCAGTCCTGTGCATGGACGATATCGTATTCGTCGGCCGTGAACGCGGCGCGCAACGAATCGATCGACCGTACTATCCGTTCGGTGATCGACTCGTCATCCCGGTTCTCGAAAGGAACAAGACGTTGGTGCACAAAGGGATCGACGGTCCGGAAGAATCCCTGATCGCCGCCACGCGCCAGACTCCAGACGGTCACCTCCGCGCCGAGTCGGCCAAGTGCCTCGGCCAGGTTCAGGGTGTGCACCACCCCGCCACGTGGCTTGGTCGAGTAGGTGATCAGCGCAATGCGCACTATTCCTCCGTTGCCGATTCGCTTACCCGGTACACGTCCGGACGTAGTTCTGCGAGATGATCGAGAACCCTACGCGCACGCGAAATCTCGGCATCGACGTTGACACTCACCTGTGCCATGCCGCCCTTCGATCGCGTCGTCGCCAGGATCTCACCACCCGGCCCGACCACCTTCGCCTGGCCGAGGAACCGGAGTGATCCGGTGACCCCGGTGAGATTCGACGAGACAACGAAGACCTGGTTCTCGGCGGCGCGGGCGCAGTCGTACAGGTCGAAAAGCCGTGACTGCCGGTCGGCAGGCAAGCGTGCGGCACGGTCGGTCACGCTTGCGGGCCACGCAGACAGCGCAGCGATGACGCGTGCGCCGTCGAGAGCAAGTGTTCTGGCCGATTCGGGAAAGGTCTTGTCGTAGTCGATGAGCATGCCCAGTCGCCCGACCGGGGTATCGAACGCGTGGAAGGAGTCGCCTGCGGAATAGGCCTCGCTCTCGCCTGCAGGCTGATGAACCTTGCGGTGACGACCGAGGATTCCGTCACCCGACACACAGACCGCAGTGTTGAACCTGCGGTCTGCATCGGCCTCCGTATAGCCGATGCAGACTGTCATGTCGCCTGCCGCAGCGATGATCGCCGCCAACTCGGGTCCGTCCGGGTCGAGTGCCGGTGGTAGCTCGTAGTGATCGGGCGCGCGCAGATCGCCGATGTACCCGCCGATCGACGCGTCGGGAAAGACGAGAAGATCGACGTTGTCGCGCGCTGCGACCTCGATGATGCCGAGCGCCTTGGACAGTCCCCGTTCGACGTCGCGTCCGAAGTGCGCGGCGAGCGCCCCCAGCGTCACCGTGGTCATGTCATCGAACCGGTCATGTCATCGAACCCTACCCATCGGTACTGCTGTCATGCAGTGCCAAGGCCGGTCACAGAGTTGGCGACGGCTACTGTCACTTCACCGTCGGGCCACCGCAGACGGACCCCTGGCTCGGTAGTGAGCCTTCCACATGCCGCCGACGTCGCGGGGCCTGGCGTGGTAGTGAGCGGACGGCGGTCGGCGGTCAGCATCGCGTAACCGGGAAAGCACGTGAGCCACGATCCCATGTCAGCGCTTGCGGGACGCGGAATGGCAGCGACGTCGAGTTCGGCGCCGGTCCCCGACGCCTCGGCGAGCATGCCGAGAGTGCCTGTGATCCCTGCCATGCTGACGTCTTTCGCTGCGGCGGGACGTGTTTCGCTCACGAATCGAGCCATAGGCGCTAGCTCTGTCGTGCTTCTACTGCTGGTGCTGTCCCACTGCGTTCCGTGGTATCCCGGACGCCAACCGCCTCCGAGATCAACCGTCAGCGAGACGACGTCGCCCACCTGACCCCCTGCCGCCGCCACCGGATGGTCAGTTCGCCCCAGCGCCGTCACCGAGAGGGAGGCGGGCACGCCGACCTGGGTGTGACCACCGAGAACCGGCGTCTGCCACGCCTTCGCCGCATCCGAGAGACCCCGGATCACCCTCGTCAGTTGTCCTCGAGTTGGCGCGCCAACGGCATCGAGAAGTCCCACTGGAGTTGCTCCCATCGCGGTCAGGTCGTTGATGTTCACCAGCACCGAACACCATCCGGCCCATTCGGGATCGCGCTCCACCATCGAGGGAAGAATCGCGTCGCAGGCGGCGATGACATCGGTGCCCGGCACCGGTGTTCCGTCGTCGCCGCGGAAACCCTTGGGCCCCAGACCGTCGGGTTGATCTGCCAACGGGCTGAGAACCTCGGCCAATATCGCCTTCGTGGCTTCTACGGTCCGTTGTATCCGACCGATAGGCCACCGCATCCGACGATGAGTTCGTCCGGCGATCGTCTCGCCGGCCCCGCAATCACGCCAGCCGAGGGACAAGAACATCGGCGCGTAGCGGTCCTGGACAGTCGCATCGAACCGTACGACACCGATCGACTCGGCATGAGCACACGCGGCCCGCACGAGAGCTGCCCCGATCCCGGCGGAGTGCTGGGGGTCGAGCACGACCAGACGGCTACCCGACCACCAACCGATGTCTGGAGTGTGGTTGGGCGCCAGACGAACTCCGCCGACGACAGCACCATCCCGGGTGACCGCGACCAGAACGACGGTCCGGGGGTCGTCATCGATGTCGTCGCGGTCCGACGCGTCGAACAGTCCCTGACGTTCGACGAACTCGCGATGGCGTAGTGCGTGATGGGCGGTCACCGTGGACGGTTCGTCGGCAACTCGGATGAGGAAGGGCGGCGGAGCCGGGGGTTGGCCGGCCAGTATCGAGAGATCACGGTGGGCGGTTCCGTACGGAGTCGTGTCTCGACCATCGAGAATCATGTCACCCTCCGACGTTCGGTAACACGCTGCACGCGCCACAAGCCGCGCAACCCGCACGTTGATCCGACCCCGACATGCCGATCAGTTGCAGATGTCCGGCGACCTCGCGGCTGATCTTCTCCACGATGGCGGGATCGGGGGCCCGCGCGTCGTCGACGTCGACGGCGAGGGTACCGACATGTGGTCGGAAGGGAACGATGAACGGATACACTCCTGAGTCCGCGAGTTGCTGTGCGCCCCGGATCATCTCGTCCGGGTCCTCACCAAGACCGACCAGGAGGTAGGTGGACACCTGGTTTCGGCCGAACACTCGGACGGCCTCGTCCCAGGCGGCGCGGTATTCGTCGAGCGACACAGTTGCCTTGCCGGGCATCCAACGCCGACGAACATCGTCGTCGAGCGATTCGACGTGTATGCCGATCGCGTCGGCTCCGGCCTCTCGAAGTTCGGTTATCGTGTCGATCGTGGCGGGCGGCTCGCACTGCACCTGGATCGGAAGGTCGGGCACAGCGGTTTTCACGGCACGGACGCAGCGCGCCAAGTGTTTTGCGCCGCGGTCGCGGCCCGCCGACGTGCCCGTGGTCATGACCATCTGCGAGACACCGTCGAGTTCGACGGCTGCACGCGCGACTGCCGCGAGGTCGGCGGGCTTCTTCACCGCGACTGTCGACCCCGACCGCAGTGACTCCTCGATCGAACAGAATCGACACCGTTGATCGGCGTCGTAGCGGATGCAGGTCTGTACGACGGTCGTGGCAAGAACATTGCTGCCGTGCAGTTTCGCGATCTTCTCGTAGCTGACGCCCTCGTCGGTGACCAGGTCGTAGAACCGCGGACGAGAGACGGCTTGTACGTCGAGTCCGGTGTCATGGCCGTCGTAGAGGACACGGTCGCCGTCGAAGCTGAACGGGCTGGCCGGATTTCGTGGGATCGCAGCGTGTAGGCCGTCGATCATCAGGTGTCCGTCGTCGGTCGGCCCGGCACCACCGGTCCGGTTGACGGGAGGGGTGCCGCGGATACCCAGCAGGGCGAGATCTGTACGTGTGGAAACGGTCACGTGTGTGCTCCGTTCGGTGGAGAGTGGAAGTGAAGCCGAGACATCGATGGCCCGTCACGTCTGGTTGGCTGTCAGGAAGCGACGCGGACGTGTTCGTGCGTGTCGTCGAGCGCTTCGATGATCGAGTCGGCGACGTACTTTGCGTCGGCGTCGATTCCGAGGAATCGTCCCGACCCCCAGGTGTGCATCCACGGCAGTCCGATGAAGCTCAGGCCGTGTACCTGGGTGATTCCACGCGTTTGCATGGGACGACCCCCGCCGTCGAACGCACTCGCTTCGATCCAGCGGTAATCCGGTCGGAATCCGATCGCCCACACGATGCTGGTGACGCCCGATTCGATGAGATCGAGATGTGTGGGCTCAGCGTCGGGCTGCCACACGGGTTCGTATCGCGATGGTGGAGGTGCTTGAATCTCGTGGGCGTCGATGTAACGGTCGATGTCGGCGCAGATCGAGTTGTACACGGAATCGGCCTTGTCGAGCGCTGAGCGCAGTGTCGGCGCGAAGGTCAGTCCTGAGTCCTTGCCGCCCGTGAGCGAGCCGTAGAGGCGCATGCCCTCTGTGGCGAACTGGCGGAGGTCGACGTCGCGGCCACCGTCTCGGCCCGTCACGTAATGGTTTGTCTTCTCCTGTGCCGCTTTGCCTCCCGGGTACTGTGCGGTGGGGGTGTCGTACAGGCCCATGTCGGCCAGCCACGTCATGCAGTCCCGTCCCCGGTAACGTCGTGCAACCCGCGGTGCGTTGCCGACTGCGAGATGCACCTGACGGCCTGCCAGATGAAGGTCTTCGGCGATCTGTGCTCCCGACTGCCCGCTCCCGACGACGAGGACAGCGCCATCCGGAAGCTGTTCCGGGTTGAAGTACTGCTCGGAATGCAGTTGCTGCACCGAGGAATCGAGTGCTGCCGCGTAGGGCGGTATCACTGGGAGTGGGTAGCCACCCGTCGCGACGACGACCTGATCGCACGTGACCAGTTCGACGTCTTCGCCGGATTGGAGGGTGAGTTCGAAAGTCGCCGAGTCGATCTGACGTAGCCGGGTTACCGTCGTATGCGTTCGGATCGGGGCGTCGAATGTCTCGAGCCACCCGCCCAGCCACTCGACGACCTCGTCTCGGGTCATGAAGCCGTCGGGGTGGGGACCGTCATAGGCGTAACCGGGGAGGTGGCAGTGCCAGTTCGGAGTGACGAGAGTGAAGTTGTCCCACCGTGAGTCGGCCCAGGCGTGCGTCGGGGTCTTGGCTTCCACCACAAGGTGTTCGACGTCGGCCTGACACAGATACCAGCTGACCGACAGGCCGGCCTGGCCACCTCCGACGATGACGACCGGCACGTGAGTGGAATGAGCCGGTGTGCTCATGAGGAGGTCTCCAGGGTCGACGGGGCTGGCAACGGCGGATACATGTCGACGATGTGCACATGCTCGCGCGAATCGAATCGTGCTGCCGCTTCAGTGATCTCATCGATCGTCGCGGCTGCCGACGTACATGCGAATCCATACTTCGCGCGGACTCTTTCGGCTGCTTCGCGCAGAGCCGTTGTGGAGCGCTCGCGGAAGTCGCCGACGGTGTACTGCTCACCGGCCCTGAGATGGTCATGCATCACCAGGCTCGGCGAGTAACAGTTCTGGGTGGCTCCGTCTGGCCACCGAACCACGAATGTCATCTCAGGCATGGGCCAGATCCCTCCACCCTGCGGTGCCTGTCGCGTCGAGTTCGGTGAGCGGTCCGTAGACGTCGGGTCGGCGGTCGCGCAGATGGAACATTCCGCCGCGCATCGTCGTGAACGTCTCGGCGATGTCGATGTCGGCGACAGCCATGCCCTCCGACAGCAGGGTGGTTGCCAGTACATTGCCGCCGGGGTCGACGATCTTCGCGTTGGCGACGTAGCGCAGCGATCCGAACGTCCCAGACTGGTTCGAGGCGATCCAGAACACCTGATTGTCGAGCGCTCGTGCGGCGTCGAACAGGTTGAACCGGTAGGTCCAGCGGTCCTCCTGGAGGTTGTCCGCAGTCGCAGTTCGAGCGGCAGGCCACGCCGACAGGCTGGCGATGATCTCGGCGCCGTCGAGTGCCATCAACCTGGCTGCCTCGGGAAAGGCTTTGTCGTAACAGATCTGGAGTCCGACGCGCCCGACCGGCGTGTCGAAGACGCCGTAGTGGGTGCCCGATGAGTACGACATGTTCTCACCGAGTGGTTGATGCACTTTTCGGTAGCTGCCGTAGATCTGTGCGCCGTCGAGCAAAGCTGCAGCGTTGTAACGGGTTTCGCCGTCGTCGGCCAACTCGCAGAAGCCGATCGCAATGACCATGTCCCCCGCGATTGCCTGCACACGGCGAATCTCGGGACCGTCGAGAGTGATCGCAGGCGGAAGTGATCGTGTCGTGTTCTTGATGGTGTCGCCGTGATTGCCCAGCGACGAGAGATAGCCACCGATCGCCGCTTCGGGGAACACGAGGAAGTCGACGCTCGCACGCCTCGCCTCTGCGACGAAGTGTTCGATGGTTGCGTAGTTCTGTTCGAGATCGCGCGAGAAATTCGCCGCGACTGCTGCCACTCTGGTCATGTCAACCCCGGAACATGGTCGAAGTATGTTGTGCGCATTGTCATCTCAGACCATGTAGGTCGAGTTGATGATCGCGCCCTTACGGGCGTAGTGGATGACTGCATCCTGCACGTCGAGTGGATGGGCGGGGATCACGCCCTGGATGAGGTCTTCTTCTCGACCGCCGTGCAATGCCAGTCCGAACCGGCAGCAGAAGACGGTCCCGCCCTCGGCGATGAACGTGGCCAGGGAGTCGTTGATGTTCTGCTCGCCCGGGAAGCCGGAGTCGCCTGTCTTCGGGAAGCCGCGTGTGGCAAGGCAATTGATGGCACCCGGACCGTAGAAGTAGATCGCCGACTCGAAACCCTTGCGGAGTGCGCGGGTGGCTTGCAGGACTGCGACGAATGACACCGACGACTCGTGGGCGATGCCGTGTACCAGGGTGAAATACGTTTCGCCGTCCTCTGCCTGGTAGTCGGGGAAGATCTTCGTCCCGCCGTAGATGTTCGAGCCCTTGGGCAGGGAGGGATGGGGAATCTCGTTGAGGGACTTGGTGATGTTGTCGCTGATCGACGCGTCGAAGGAAGACACGATGCTCCTCGGGGTGCTGCCGCGAGTCCACGCGGACGGGTGAAGGATGGGGAGGCGACATTGCCTCGAGAGTGGAGCCGACGCTTCGCTGCGGGGCGTGTGCTGGTCGTTTCGGCTGCATCAGTAAGTTCACGCTCGAGATATTTCGTGGTGGTTACGCGCGGAATAACTCATACGCGGCAGCGCGTAACCAATGCCGATGGCGTCCGAAAATGGCGTCCGAAAGATGGTGGGCAGGCGCGTGTGCTCAGAAACTCGGCGGCGTACCCACGAACAGGAACCGGGTCTCGGCGTCGGACTCGTTGTGCCAGCGATGCGGCAACATGGCCGCGTAGTGGATGGTGTCGCCAGCGCCGAGTGTGTAGTCGCGACCGTCGACCGTCATGTGCAGCTCGCCCGTGATCACGAAAACGAACTCCTCACCCGCGTGCGTGTTGTCGGAGTCCTGCTCGGTGTGAGGTCCTGCCGTGACTTCGTTGCAGTCGAGGAGACGTGTTCCCGAAATGCAAAAGCGGACAGAGGCGTTCGGTCCGAGGTCGTAGCCGGGGGTGTCACTCGAGCGGGAGACTGTCGTTGGCATTCGGTCGCTCTGCTCGAGCAGGGCGTGCGCGGTGGTGCCAAGGGTCTGGGCGATCTTGTGGAGGTTGAGCACACTCGGCGTCGTATTGCCGTTCTCGACCTGACTCAGGAACGGCTGCGACAGTGCAGTCTTCTTGGCGACTTCAGAGAGGGTCATCCCCAGGTTCTTGCGCGCAACCCGGATGGCGGCGCCCAGTGCGCGGGCGAGGTGATCCTGGTCGTCCTCCATTCGGGCAACTTATCAGGCGGAGATGCCGCCTCGGATGCGGCGAAGAGCTGTGACATGCGAGCCAATATTGATTCAGGTAATATTCCATTCATGCTGCAGGTCGCAGCCCGCGATCACCCCTCCCGCACACGTGTGTGTCATCGGTGATCGTGCTCAGTGAAAGCAACATTCAAGCCATGAATACACAAGAAGACTCCTCAATGTTCTCGGTGCCCGTAGTCGACATCACCCCCTACGTGGACGCCGACAGCACTGCGGCAGACCGCGCGCGTGTCGCGGCCGAGATGGACGCAGCGTGCTCAACCGTCGGTTTCATCCAGATCCTCGGACATGCCATTCCAGGAGGCGTATGGGCTGGACTGGGCGAGGCTGTCGACGACTTCTTCGGTCAATCGCTCGAAGACAAGAAGAGCTATGTGGCACAGGGTAATCAGGGGTACTCACCGCCCAAGAGCGAGTCGCTCAGTCTGAGCCTGGGTCTCGAAGCGCCGAGCCGGATGAACGACTTCTTCGAAGCCTTCAACGTCGGTGTCGAGGCGAGATCATTCACCGGCCTCAACCTCTCCGAGGACGACTACGGAATCAACGTCTGGCCCGATGTCGATGGCTTTCGGTCGAAGGTGGAGAACTACTTCGAGCACGCTTCTCGTGTTGCGCGCGTCCTGACGTCGGTCTTCGCCGACGCGTTGCGGGTGCCGCAGGGTTACTTCGACGCCATCACGGACCATTCGATCGACGTGCTGCGGATGAATAACTACGCGCTGCCCGAGGGCACTGTGTCGCTCGACGGTGAGCTGACCGGCATGGGCGAGCACACCGACTTCGGCATCGTCACGGTTCTCTGGGCCGACCAGGTCGCCGGATTGCAGGTGCTCGGACGCGACGGCGTCTGGCACGACGTGTCGCCCATAGATGGTGCGCTGCTGGTCAATCTGGGTGACTTGACTGCTCGCATGACCAATGACCGGTGGATGTCGACGCTGCATCGGGTCAAGCCGCCGATCGTCGACGGGACGATCAAGCGCCGTCGATCTGTGGCGTTCTTCCATGACGGCAATGTCGACGCGACGATCGAGACGCTGCCAAGCCATCTCGAATTCGACAACGGGATGGCCTACGAGCCGATCGTGGTGCGCGATCACATCGCGGCGAAGCTCGCCGGTTCGCGTCAGGGCAAGGCCAACACCGCAGCGGTGCGTGAGGCGGCACGGGTTCTGTCAGCGGGCAAGCCGCAGTGACGCAACGTCCTACCGCGGTGTTGATCCACGGCGCGTGGGCGGGTCCCTGGGTATGGGATCGCGTGCGTGAACCCCTGCTGCGGGCTGGTGTCGAGTCGATCGCGGTGACGTTGCCGGGCGTCGGCCCCACCCTCGACGAGCCGGCCGAACTCGACGACATCGCCATCGCGGTGATCGGTCAGGTCGCCGACGTCGACGGGCCGCTGTTGCTCGTCGGCCATTCGGGCGGTGGGATCGTGGCCACCCATGTCGCAGAACAGATCTGTGAGCGAGTGTGCGGCGTCGTCTATGTCGCCGGCATGATGCTGCCCTCGGGCTGGGGGTTCGGCAGATTGTGCGACGACGCGGGGCTGCGTGCTCCGGTCGGGATTGCAGCCTTCTTGGACTCGACAGATGATTCGACGGTGACGTCGGTCAGCCCCGAGGCGGCAGTTAGCGTGTTCTTTCACGACGCCGATCCCGCCGACGCGATCGCCGCGTCGAGAATGGTTGCGCCGCAGCAAGAGTCGGGACGCCTCATCTCGCCGTTGTGGACCCCGGAGCGCTTTGGCCAACTACCCCGCCTCTACATAGAGGTCACGCGGGACCGATCCGTGCCGCTCGTGGCGCAGCGCCACATGCAAGAGCTCGTTCCGGGAGCGCGGGTGGTGACCCTCGACAGCGATCATGGGCCACAACTCTCACAACCGGCAGCTGTGGTCGACGCGATCCTCGCGGCCGTCGGTGCGCGGGAATGGTCGTGATTGCGCCGCGCGCATTCATACCGCTGCGCGACGGTGACTCACCATGGGTGAACGAGTCGTCACTGAATGATCGCATGACTCTGCCCAGTGGCCAGTCGAGGGGGACAGCTGGTCAACCGACTCCGAGTAGCCGGTCGATCAGCGGGCCGACATCCTCGGCCAGTTCGTCGACGGTCGCGTCGGCGATCTCCGGACGACGGAACACGTACCTCATGGTGACGAGGCTGAGCATCTGACCGGCGACGAGAACGAGCCGACGATCTCGATCGTCGGCCTCGACGATGTCGCCGAGCGCGACATGCGCCACGCCGACATAGAAGCTCACCATGCGCTCCGACACTTGTTCGTCGGTCAGCGCAATCCTCAGTAGTGCGATGGCCCGTTGTCGTTGCGCGGCGTCGTCGTCCCAGAGATGCAGCGCGCGTCGAACGAAATCTCGCCCCGGATGCGCCGCGTCCAGCGGTGTATCGCGGAACACTGCCGTGGGGTCGACGTCCGGCCGCAATGCCTCGACCGTCAGCGCGCGCTTGTTGCCGAAGTAGTGGTGGATCAGGGCGGCGTCGACCCCCGCACGGCCTGCAATCGCGCGCATGGTGGTCCGCTCGAACCCTTTCTCCGACAGCAGCTCTCGGCTTGCGGAGAGGATCGCGTTCCGCGTGGCAGTGGAATCGGATGACGGGGGTCTTCCGGTTCTTCGGCCGCTCATGCTGGTGCGCTGTCCCTCGCAAGCGAAAGCATCTTCTCCTCGATGGTCGCGGGAACTGTTGTCACGCTTGCATGTATGCCTGCTTCGTCGAGGACCTGCTGGAGTCGTGCGGGGTCGGTGTCGACAACACGGATCGATGTTCCGGACAGAATCACGGGCACGTTGGCGTCGTTGAGCACGGAAAAGGTGTTCGCCCAGTCGTCTGTGACGACCTGCACGGCTGTGGTGTCACCGACGATATCCGCCTCACTGCCCTGGGCCACGAGTTCTCCCGCCGACATCAGCAGCAGGCGGTCGCACTCCTGCGCTTCTTCCATGTAGTGCGTGGTCACCAGGACGGCTGTGCCCCGATCTGATTCGCCCCGGATCGTATCCCACAGTCGCGCGCGTGAGAGCGCGTCGACGCCCGATGTCGGCTCGTCGAGGATCAACGCGTCAGGAGTGTGTGCCAGTGCCACCAGAAATGCGATCCGACGCTGCGCTCCGAGGGGTAATGAACCGACGAGCGTGTCCTGGTGTGCTGCGAGGTCCTCGGGGAGTTCCGGCACCGCGACGCCATACGCCCCGGTCGAGAATTCGAGATTCTCGCGCACAGTGAGATCGCGGTAGAGTCCGAGATTCTGTGGTACATAGCCCAATCGGGCTCGTCGGCGCTGATCAGGCGGACCGTCGAACAGGGTTACCGAGCCGCGGGTGGGTCGCAGCAACCCGAGCAGCATACGGATGAGTGTTGTCTTACCTGCACCGTTGGCGCCGAGAAGTCCGACGACCTCTCCGCCGCCGACACTCATCGAGACGTCGTCGACGGCGGTGAAGTCGCCGAAGCGCTTCGTCACCTCATCGGCAGCGAGCAGGGGCCGGTCGGCGGTCATCGTGCACCTGCTGAAACGAGTTGGCGCCGTAGTGACAGCGAGATCACGATGTCCTCCAGGTCGGGATCTACGGTGGTGGCTCCCGAAGAGGGCCGCTCGGTTGAGTCCTCGGGCCAGTACTCGTGACGCTCATGTCCTCGACGCCATGACCACTCCCGTCGGACCGGGTGAGGTGACGAGGTGATGATTCCGGTGAATTCGGCGCGCACGGCGGCGTACGAACCCTGCGCCAGCGTGCGGCCTTCGTCGAGGACGAGTAGTTCTGCTGCGCGTTCTGCCTCGTCGAGATAGGTCGTCGACATGATCACCGCCGATCCTGCTGCAGCCGACTCGGAGATCATGCGCCACAGATCGATTCGACTCACCGGGTCAACCCCGGTGCTCGGTTCGTCGAGGATGACAAGGCGCGGTCGGTGAATGAGCGCCATCGACGTGGCGAGCTTGCGCCGCATGCCGCCCGAGAGTGCACCGGCCGGTCGATCAGTGGCTACGGTCAGTCCTGCGCGCTCGATCATCTCGTCACGACGTGCGACGAGTTCGTCGCCCCGTAGTCCGTACATCTCGCCGACGAAATCGAGGTTCTCCCGCACGGTGAGTGCGGCCCAGCACCCGGGACCGGCGGGAAGATACCCGAGGTGCTGCTTGTCCGGTGACGTGATCGTCCCGGAGTCGCAGACCACCTCGCGCGCAAGAACTCGCAGGAGCGTCGTCTTGCCTGCGCCATCACCGCCCACCGCAGCCAGAATTGTTCCATCGGTGAGTTCGACCGATACGTTCTCGAGAGCGACGGTGTCGCCGAACCGAACGGTCACCGACGACGCTGCGGCGATCACGACGCCGCACCGCTGGTCGTATCCGCCTGCTCTCGTGCCGACGCGGACGGACGTGCGTTGGGAGCGAGGTCGCGACGGAACCGCAGTGTGGCGGCGGTGAATACGACGACGGCCATCGCCGCCAGAACCAGCAGCGGGACCCAGAGCGAGCCGATCGATGCGCCTCGGATCATGACACCCTGCGAGATCATCGTGAAGTAGGTGAGCGGGAGTAGGTAGCCGATCCAGCGGACCCCAGCTGCCATGGCATCGAGCGGAAAGATCATGCCCGACAACAGGATTTGTGGCATGAGAAAGAGAAAGGCGGTCTGGATGGCCTGCCCGGTGGTCTGCGAGATGGTGGAGATCAGCACGCCGAGTCCGAGGACGACGAACAGGAACAGGGCGGCGCCGAGTGCGAAGACCCCGACATTGCCGTTGAACGGCACACCGAAAAGCCACATGCCGAGCACGGTCACGATGATCATGTCGATGGCCGCGAGAAGGAAGTAGGGCGCTATCTTGCCGAGAATGACCTGGCTGGGCTTGATCGGCATGACGGCCAACTGTTCGAGCGTTCCTGCCTCACGTTCGCGTACCAGCCCGATGCTGGTGACGATCGTGCCGATGAAGGTGAGGATGAGGCCGATGATCGCGGGGACCATGACCCACGATGTCTTGAGTTCCGGGTTGAACAGCACGCGGACCTTGACGCTGTTGCCCATCTTGTTGAGCAGACCCGATGTTGCCTGTGCGCCAAACAGATTCGATCCGTCGAGCAGTGCTTCGACGGTCGGTTGACCTGGTGTGCTGTGCCCGGTGACGAAGGCGGTGTCGACCTTGTTGTCGCGCAGCAGCTCGGAGGCGTCGGCCTCGGTGCCGTTCGTGTCGACGGTCGTGACGTCGAAATACTCCGGCAACGACTTCGCGAACTGCGTCGCCTGGGGGCCGACGACGGCAGTCGTCGACGACGACACGTAGAAGTTGGCCGCGTACCCGAAGATCACGAGCAGCAGCAGCGGTAGTACGACCAACATCGCCAGGGTGCGCGGATCGCGCCGTAACTCGCGGAATTCCTTCAGGATCATCGCTCGCATGTGGCGAGTGTAGGCACGATGCCCGCCAAAAGTCATCAGATGATGAATTATCGTTACGGAGTGAACACACATACAGGGGCGACGGCTGTGCGCCGTCGCCCCTGTAGGTCAGAACGTCAGGACATCAGTCCTCGATCGTCTCCAGCTGTCCGAAGATCTCCTCGCGACGATCCTCGAACTGCGACGGGAGTTGGAAGCGCATGCCCAGTTCCTGCGGCGACTCGTCGCAGTCCCAGCCGCCGTCGGCGTGGGTGACAGCGATCTCGAACAGCGCCCCACCCGGTGAGCGCACGTAGACCGACTTGAAGTACTTGCGGTCCTTGAGCTCGGAGATGTCGGTGTAGCCGGCCCCCTCGATCTCGAACTTCAGCTCGTCCTGGTTCTCCAGGCTCGACGCATTCCATGCGAAGTGGTGGTAGGTGCCCGCGCCGTAGCTCCAGGTGCCCTGGTCGTCGGTGCGGTTGCCCACCAGCTCGACCCAGTTGCCGACCTTCTCGTTGCCGACGCGGAATGCAGCACGGTCGCCGTCCTCGATGATGTCGCCCTGCGAGTAGAAGACATCCTCGGCGAAGTCGACCATCCGGTCCGGAGTGTGGGCGTGGATGCCGACACCGTGGATTCCGTGAATGGCGTGCTCCTGCGGTACGCCGTTGCCCGAGTAGCCCTCACGAGCGTCGTTGTCATTGGCGACGAAGACGTACTCCAGGCCCGAGGGATGACGGAATGCCAAGCGGCGCTGACCGAACACCTCGATGTCCTGCACGTCCTTGACGTCGTGCTCGGTCAGGCGGGAGTGCCAGTAGTCGAGCGAGTTGGTGGGCACCGACAGCAGCACCTCGCGCGCCTGGTTGGTGCCGGGCTTGCCGAAGCGACCCTGCTGCGCCCACGGGAAGGTGGTGATCACGCTCGACGGATCGCCGTTGGCGTTCGAGTAGTAGACGTGGTAGATCGGCAGCGAGCCGTCGAACAGCACGGTGCGCTTGATGAAGCGCATACCGAGTGTCTTGACGTGGAAGTCGACATCCTCCTGTGCGCCTGCGACGGAGAGGGTGACGTGGTGTGAACCTTCGACAAAGGCCATGATTTCTTTCCTTTCGGTGATGAAGCGAACTTCGTTGTTATCCAGAGGTTTTCAGTGGGTGATGAGTGATCAGGATGCGGTGGTGAGCAATGCGGACCCGTAGATCGGAGCCGTGATGTCCTGGACGATCGTGTTCTGGTGACTGTGCAGCATGCTGAAGTCGCGCCAGATCCGTTCCATGCGGGAACCGTTCACGAGGTGGCTGGAACCCGAGGTCTTCATGAGCGTGCCCTCGAGCACCTGCCACGCCGTCGCCTGCGCTGTGTAGGCGCACCGCCCGATTCCAGCGTCGTCGGTCATCGAGAACGTGCCCTCGCCCTTCGCGGCACGCGTCGCGCACTCCGTGAACTGTTCGGCGGCGGCGTCGAGCGTCGCTTCGGCCACCTGGAGTCGCGTTGCCGCGTCCGCGTACCAGAGCTGGTATGTCGGATTCTCCGACCGAAGTGTGATGGGCGGCAACGCAGTCCGCTTGGTCGTGATGACCTCCCGGTACTGATCGAGGGCGCCCAACGCACCACCGACGCCGAGGCTCGCGAGTTCGAGCGTGAAGGTCGACAGTCCCCTTCCGTTGTAGATCGGGTTCTTGTGCAGTGCGTAACCCGGCGTGCCTTCGTCGACGGCGATGTCGGTGATCGCCTGACCCAGGAGAACGTGTGAATCGGGAATGAATCCGTCGGTGATCTCCACGGTGTGCGAGCTGGAGCCCTTGAGTCCCAGCGTCTTACCCCAGTCGTCGCGCACGGTCCAGATGTCTCGCGGAGCCATGAACACGCTCAGCGGATCCTGGCTACCGTCCTCGTTGACCGGGAACACGTGGCCGAGGAAGTGGGTGGAGTACGCTCCGCCGGAGGCGTAGGGGAAGACACCGTTGACGATCCAGCCGCCGTCGACCTTTGTCATCCTCCCGCCGGGAGCCGACGTACCGCACGCTGCCGTGTGCGCGCTGGCGAAGAACTCGCGTTGCGCCTCCTCGGGCCACCACGATGCCATCCACAGCACGTGTGCCGAGGCGAGGCAGAAGCCCCATGCGGTGCTCATGTCTGCGCGTGCGATCTCGCGAACCACCTTGAGGTAGGCGGCGATCGGGAACTCGTAGCCGCCGAATGTCCTCGGTCGAAGCATGTTGTAGAGGCCTGCGCGCATGAAGGCCAGGTGGAGGTCCTCGGAATAGAAGGTGCGCGCCTCCGTCTCGGGTGCTTCCGCGCGGATCTGCGGGGCGAGTTCGGCGACGACGGCGAGTGCTTCGGCGACCGTGAGGTCTTTCGGCGGGTCGACGACTGCGACTTCTCTTGGTGGGATGGGCATCTGGGCTCCTCTGCTGATGAGTTCGGTTGGTGAATGTGGGTGCTGGTGGGCGACTGGTTATCGGGTGACTGGGGACTACTGGGCGACGTAACCGCCGTCGCAGGCGAGTTCGGCGCCCGTCACGTATGCGGCGTCGTCGCTGGCCAGGAATGCGATGGCCGCGGCCACCTCGGCTGGTCGACCGACACGCGCCATGGGGATCACCGGTGCGAAGACGGAGTCGTCGGCCCCGCCGAGCATCGCGGTGTCGATGAATCCGGGATGGACGGAGTTGACGCGGACACCGTCGGGCGCCCAGGCGACCGCAGTGCCCTTGCTCATGCTGCGGAGAGCGCCCTTGGCCGCGTGATAGGCGGGTGACACCGTTGCGGTTCCGACGAATCCGAACATGGAGCTGACGTTGACGACGGAGCCGCCGGTCTCCTTGAGTGCGGGGCCGACCGCCTTCATCCCGAGAAAGGCGCCGGTCTGCAGAATGCCGATCACGTGCTCGTAGCTGGCCCGCGTGCTCTCCTCGATCGTGCGGAGGTCGCCGATACCCGCGTTGTTGATGAGTGCGTCGATGCGGCCGTGGTCGGCGAGTGTCTGCTCGACCACTGCGTCCCAGCCGTCCTCGTCGGTGACGTCGAGCGTGGTGAACGACCCGCGTGAGAACGGGACGCGCAGTTCCTTGGTGATCTGTTGTGCGTCGGCGTCATTGACGTCGGTGGCGATCACGACGGCGCCCTCCTCGGCGAGGCGTTGCGCTGTCGCGCGGCCGATCCCGCCGGCCGCCCCGGTCACAATTACGACCTTCCCGTCGAATCGATTCACTGTGCTTCCTCACTGTGCGCTTGCGTATTGAGCCGGACGATTCCGGTGATTCCCTTGCGATTTCGCATGTCGTCGAATGCGGTCTCGATGTCGGCCATCTCGTAGACGTCCGTGACGATCGCCGTCGGATTCAGCGCACCTGTGTCGAGTAACTCCGAGAATCTGGGGATCATCGAGATGATGTCGCCCCCGCCGGTCTGGGAACTCAGGATTCGCTTCGACCCGATCGCGAACTCGTATCCGTGCAGGGTGACCGTGGCGCTTGGGCTTTCCATTCCGGTCGGCACGACCGTGCCGCCGCCCCGCGTCATCGCGAATGCCTGCTCCATGGCGGCGGTGCGACCGGCGGCTTCGAGTGCGACGTCGACGCCGCGCCCGCTGGTGAGGGCCTTCACCTGCGCGACGGGATCTGACTCCTCCGGGTCGACGAGGTCGGTCGCGCCGAGTTCGCCTGCGAGAAGCCGCCGGGATTCGATGGGTTCGACGGCGATGATCTGAGCGGCTCCGGCAAGAACCGCAGCCTGAATCATCCAGAGTCCGAGATGGCCGCACCCGAGAACCGCTACCGAATCGCCCGCTTTGACCTGAGCAACATCGAGGACCGCTCCGAGACCTGAGACGATCCCGCAGCCGAGCATCGCCAGATGCTTCGGATCGGTGGCGCTGGAGACGACGACCACGTTGGATTCGCGGTAGATCATCTCCTCCGCCATGGTCGCGACGCCGCCGTCGGCATGGACCGCCCGGCCGTCGGAGTCGGTGCCGATGACGCGGGACATGCCGTCGAAAATCTGCTCGCAGGCGCCGGGGGCGTCGTGCTCGCAGTAGTAGCAGTGGGTGCACTGGGCCGAGCCGACGACGATCACCCGGTCACCGGTCGCGACTCGGGTGGTGTCCGGTCCGACCGCCACGACCGTGCCAGTGGCACTGTGTCCGGGAATGAGCGGAAACGGCGTGAGCCCGTCGCCGGCGAGGCTGAGGGTATCGGTGATGCACATCGCTGCCGCGTCGAGACGGACATGTACCTCGCCTGCCTCCGGGGCCCGGAGGGTCACGTCGATCACCTCGAGCCTGCCTGCCTCGGGAACGACGACTGCCTTCATCGGAATCCTCCAGAACGGGTGGTAGGCGACTGATCGCCGTGCTGATCGGTGGGGTGACATCGCCCTGATTGCGTGTCACACTCGAAGCTATTCGTGACCGGCATCACTGCCATCACGGATGTGTGCACACCGATGTTGTGGATGCGAACACCCTCACAGTGAGGACGTCAGCGTCCGTGGCGAGAAAGAACTACTGCAGTGACAAAGATTTGCGACGACGCAAGTCGAGAGCGAGAAGCCCACTCGGCCGTCTGGTCGGGCGATCACGATCTCAGCGTCGAGGAGTGGGGGCCGGCGATTGCCGCGCTCACCACCCGATTCGACGTGCGGCCTGATTCGGCCAATGACTTCCACGGCAGACTCCGAGCGCATGTCGCCGACGGAATCGGGTTGTGCGACTTGGTGACCGGCAAGCACGAGGCCTACCACGACCCGGCAGGACGCGACGGTGCAGCTCCCGTCCACATGCTCTCCTTGCAATTGAACGGCCACGCCACGATGGAGGTCGACGGCCAACAGTGCGTGTTCCGCCCAGGCGACATCGGCTTCTACAGCGCCGATCGAGTGGGGCTCGTGGCGAGCAGCGACGACTACCGCAGTCTGTGCCTGACGCTTCCGTCGAACGCCATCAGCATTCCGATCGACTACATCCGGAATGTGCAGGCGCGCACGCTCGGACCCGACCGCGGATTGACCCCTGCGGTGGCGGGACTGCTGATTTCTCTCAACGAGACCCTCCCGAAAGTCGGTCCGGCGCAACGGGCCAGAGCTCTACGCAGCGCGGTCGACCTCGCCGTGACGCTGGTCCTGCAGGAGGTCGGCGAGTCGGTGGTTCCGAAGGATCCGACGCAACGGCTGCGCGAGCAGCTGTTCGCCTACATCGAAGATCACCTCGACGATCCCGAGTTGGACGTGAAGCAACTCGCAGACGCCCACTATGTCTCGGTTCGGCAGGTGCACAACGTGTTTCGGGGGGCGGGTCAGACTGCCGCCGAACGAATCCGGACACGGCGGATCGAGCTGGCGCAGCGCGAACTCGCCGATCCGGCGCAGTTGACGGTGCCCGTCGGGCAGATCGCGATGCGCTGTGGATTCGCGAATCCCTCGCATTTCGGCAACCTGTTCAAGGAGCGGATCGGCGTCACCCCGGCCGCCTACCGCGCCTCTGTTCATCCGGGCCTCGGCTGACCTCTCGCGAACCGTGCGCATCCACGACAGATCGGTGCGCAAACGCAACAGGGCGCGGTGATCGACGCCGGATACGCTCACGAATCACCGACTAGTGGACGGAGCGCAGCGTGGCGTCGAACCCTCATCTTTCTTCTCCGTTGATCGAGTGGGGCGCCGAGCCCGCCGATATGACGACCGCAGTGTTGGCTGTGCACGGGCGCGGGCAGAGTCCGGACTTCATGAGGGAGCAATCGCGCCGACTCGATATCGACAACGTCCGCTACTTCGCACCAGCGGCCGACGGGAACTCGTGGTATCCGCGACCGTTCCTCGAACCCCTCGATGCCAATCAGCCGAGTCTCGATCACGCCCTCGACACCATCGATGCACGCGTCGACGCGCTTGTCGATTCTGGGGTCGATACCGCGCGGCTCGTCGTCTGGGGCTTCTCACAGGGCGCGTGTCTGCTTGCACACTGGGCGCTGACCCGGCCACGGCCTGTCGGCGGGATCATCCTGTTCACCGGCGGCTACATCGGACCTGAAGATGTTGTGGCGCAGCCTGAGTCGCTCAACGGTGTTCCCGTGGTGGTGCGCAGTATCGAGCACGACCCCTTTGTGCCGCCCGAGCGGGTCACGCAGACTGTCGCCGTGCTCCGCGCGGCTGGAGCTGATGTCGACGCACTGATCGTTCCGGGCGACGAGCACATCATCACCGATGAGGCGATCGACGCTGCACGGAAGCTCTTGCGTCGCGAGGAGACGATGTCGCTCACGTAGTGGCCACAACACAAGGTGCGCCGCGGCCCATGATCTGTTGCCGCGGAGCACCTTTCGTCTCGCTGCTATCGGTTGGTCGTCGCTGCTCCGTGCCGGTGCAACAGGTCGAGATCGGTGACCGAGACATCCCACAGTCCCGCACCACCCGCGTTGCGGTTGGTGTTCTGGATGTTGGCGCCTCCGTCGACCGAGAGGATCTCGCCGGTGACGTACGTGGCATCGTCGCTGAACAGATACGCCACCGAACCGGCGATCTCCTCCGGGCGTCCCGGCCGTCGCAGCGGTGAGGTACCGGCACGGCGGATCATGTCGTCGCGGCCCGCGGGGCCGAAGATCTGCGTCGGGACGATACCGGGTGCGATGCCGTTGACCCGCACTCCGATGGGGCCGCCATAGACGGCCGCGCCGTGCACGAGTCCTATGACGCCGTGCTTGGACGTCGTGTATGCCAGCAGATCGTTGCTGCCGCGCAATCCGGCGATCGACGAGGTGACGATGATCGCGCCGTGCCCACCCGTTTTGTGGAACTCGCGGAACGCGCCACGAACCCCGAGAAACGGGCCGCGGAGGTTCACAGCCATCACCGCATCCCACTCGTCGACGGAGACGTCGACCAGTGGGGCCGTCGATCCCGCGATGCCTGCATTGAGGAAGTGGAAGTCAACAGTTTCGAATCGCTCGAGCGCGGCGGCGAGGTAGCTGTCGACGCCACTCTCGGTGGTCACGTCTGCGCCCACCCCGATCGACTCGGTCGACAGCGCGGATGCGACCTCACGTGCTGCTGATTCGTCGAGGTCGACGGCGACGATGTGCACACCCTCGTCGGCGAGGCGAATCGCGGCAGCGCGCCCGAGACCACCTGCGGCTCCGGTGACGACTGCCACCCGCCCGTTCAGTCCGGTCATGGTCATGAGTGGGAACCTCCGATGGCATCGGTTGACGAGGCCGACCGACGTGACCGGCGGTCGAGTTCGTCTGCGAGAATGGGAAAGGCGGTCGTCGCGGACTGGAAGCCCAGCGCGCTGGAGATCTCCATCACTTCAAGGATCTCCTCCTTGGTTGCCCCATGGTGAATTGCGTTGCGGATGTGTAGCTTCCAGCCTTTGACGTAGAGATGTGTTGCGGCAGAGTCGAATGCGATGTAGATGAGTTCTTTGACCTTTGGCGAGAGGGATCCCGTGCGCCACGGCAACGCCGAGAACTCGGTGTACGCCTCGAACATCTCGGGATCGAGTTCGAGGATTTCGTCCCAGAACTCATGCCAGTAGCCGCGCTCGGTGGTGAACTGCTCCTGCAGGGACCGCTGGTATGAGGTCAGTTCGGCCGGCGTGTCGCGCAGACCCTCCTCCTCGAGCACCTCGGTGAGCAGGGGCACACCGATATTCATCGCATGGATCCCGAGCGTTGCCGTCAGCTCGATGGTCTCCATGATCTCGTCGGGAGTAGCACCGTGGTCGAGTGCGGCTCTGATGTGTTGACGAACGCCGGGACTGTGCAGATGGGTCGCTGCGGCGTCGACCGCGAGGTAGATCAGTTCCTTGGTCTTGTCGTCGAGGTGGTTCTTCTTCCACGGAACCTCGGCGAGGTCGGCGTAGGCGGCGAGGAAGGTCGGCCGCAGGTCGAGAATCGACTGCCAACCGTCGTCCCATGTCCCATGAATATCCCGAATGCGTTGAGCCAGAGCATTCTTCGATGCTTCTGAGTCCACTGTGGAATCATCGGCCACGGGATCGTCGACGTTGTTGTCGATCCAACGTGCGATCTCCGTGTGGTCAGCGCCCGGTTCCAGTTCGGTCTGGGCACGCTCCCACATCGCGACCGCCTGCTCGCCGAGCAGTGCGGGCGCACCCACTTTCGCGGCCAGATCGGTGGCGATCTTCATGTCCTTGAGCATCAGCGCGAGCGCAAAGCCGGAGTCGAAGGTGCCGGGGAGAATGAAGTTCGGGTACTTGTTGTCGGTCGAGCCGCTCCGGCCGCTGGACGTGTTCACCATGTCGATCAGCACCGCTGGGTCGAGCCCGAAGCGCTGTGCAGCAGCGGCTGCCTCCGCAGTGGCCAACAGGTGTGTGGCCGATAGCAGGTTGTTGATCGCCTTGATGGCGTGCCCGGCTCCGACGTCGCCCCCGAGTCGCGGGGTGCCCAACGATTCCAACACGGGGCGAACCGTCTCGAATGCCTCGGGGGAGCCGCCGACCATGATCGTGAGCTTGCCGTTCTCTGCACCCTTGACCCCACCGGAGACCGGTGCATCGACCAGGGTCACGTCGGCGGCCGACAACGTCTGTGCGAGTTCGCGAGTCGACGCTGGATCGGACGAACTCATGTCGACGACGACACTTCTGGGCGCGAGTGCAGCAGCGTCGAGCAAGTCCCGGACGACGGCTTCGACGACCGTGGAGTTGGGCAGCATGAGGATGACCACCGATGCCGCCCGTGCCGCCTCGACGGCAGTGGCCACGCCGGTACCGCCGTTCGCGGCCAACCGATCCCGAGCCGCGGGATCGAGGTCGAAGCCGGTGACCCGATACCCGGCGCCGATCAGACGCGCAGCCATCGGGGAGCCCATGTTGCCCAGTCCGATGAGCGCGATGTCGGGAAGGGCCGCTGTGCTCATCGGAGTGCTCCCACGCTGGCCTGGTCGGATGAGTTCGTGTCGGCCCCAACCACCTCGGCCGCCGCCGCGAAGTCTGCATCGTCGAGCGGGTCGGCCCAGGTGGTGACTCCCAGGGAGATGGCGGTGTGTGTCATGAACGATTCGGCTCCCGCACCATGCCAGTGCTTCTCGCCTGGCGGGCACCAGACCGTGTCGCCGGCCTTGAGCCTGCGGACCTCTGTCTCGGTCCCGATCAGACCCTCGCCTGCCAAGACCTGCAGGATCTGACCGTGCTCGTGGTGATGCCAGAAGGTGCGCGCGCCGGGAGTGAAGTTGACCGAGTTGATGGTGATCCCGTCGGTGGCGGGCATGGTCAGGTAGTTGTACACGTTGCCGGTGAACTTCGAACCGGTCTTGCCTGCCGTGCCCGAGTGGTCGACGGAGTGAATGAGTTTCATGCGTTGTCCTCGATCGTGGTGGGTTGTAGGCGAACGTTCCCGGAGAGATCGCCGATCGCGTCGACGACCGTGTTGCTGATGCGATCGGCGTAGCCGAGTTGGATCGCGAGGCCGAAGGCGGCGACGGGTGCGGACGAGTTGGGACTCGTGACGCCGAGACCTGCGGCCAGATCGCAATATGCGAGAACGTCTTTCATCATCAACGAGTTGGTGAGACCGCCTTCGAGGTAGTCGCCGTGGATGATCTTCGGGAAGCGATTCTGGGTCGCGAAGTTGACACCGGAACTGCTGTTCAAGACGTCGAGCAGTACGTCGAGGTCGAGCCCGGCCTTGCGTCCGGCGACCATCACCTCGGCTGTCGCCGACAGCGAGATCGCGTTGAGGAAGTTGTTCAGCAACTTCACCGTGTGCCCCGCGCCGACGTCGCCGCAGTGGAAGACCTTGGCGGAAAAGAGATCGAGGATCGGGCGTGCGGATTCGAGAACGTCCGACTGACCGCCGACCATGAGGGTCAGCGCGCCCTTCTCCGCCGCAGCGGCACCGCCGGAGATCCCGGCATCGAGTAGGGCGACGTCGCGCGCGGCGAGTTCGTCTGCGAGCACCTTGGTGGACGCGGGCTCGGAGGTGCTGAGGTCGACGATGATCTGTCCCGGCGAGCAGTGCTCGAGGATTCCGTCGGCGCCCCTGACGACGCTCTCGACGATGCGGCTGTGCGGCAGCGACAGCAACACGACGTCCGCGCTGCTGATGACATCCTTGACCGAGGTGGCCCTGGTGGCGCCGCAGTCGGCCACGTTGGCTGCCACGGTGTCGAAGCCGATCACCTCGACTCCGGCGTCGACGAGGCAGCGTGCCATGCGGCCGCCCATGTTGCCCAGGCCGATGAATCCGACAGGACCGCCACGACTCGACTTCTCTGATGTGACGTCAGACAACGTCTGCTCCTCTCTGTGTGGCTGCGACGCAGCGCGATGGTGTTGGCGTAGGGGCGATGACGACCGCGAAGTCTGCGGTGTCGTGCGCGGGAAAGCGCGTCATGACCTCCGGATCGTGGCCGGGCACCAGGATGGCGTTTCGCTCGTCGACGATGCGCTTCATCGTGTCGAAGCCGGCGTACATCGCCTCGAGGTCGGCGACGACGAGGAACGGCATGTCCCGCTCGATCTCCTCGTAGTAGTGCGTCGCGTCCGAACTGAGCAGGACGGTGCCCGCTTCGGTGTTGACCAGGACGATCGCCTGCCCCGGGGAGTGACCGCCGAGTTCGATCAACTCGATTCCCGGCGCGATGTGGCGACGCCCCTCGAAGAAGGTCATCCGTCCTTGGCGTGCGATCTCGCCGAGCAATTGAAGTTCGCGGGTCTCGGCCGAGTGTCGAAACTGCAAGCGATGCGCCATCTTTCCGGTCCAGAAGTCGAATTCGGTTCTGGGGGTGATGATCGGCGACCGCGGGAACAGGTCCAGGTTGCCGGCGTGATCGTAGTGAGCGTGGGTGAGTATCACGGTGGCGTCATCGGGGTCGACGTCGAGGGCCGTGAGTGCCTCAGCGGGGTGGATGAGATGACCGCGGTTACGTGCCAGGCCACCCTCGACGCTGTATCCGGTGTCGACGACGAACGTGCGTTGGGCGTTTCGCACGATCCAGATGAAATAGTCCATACCGATCGGGCCATCGGGCTCGTCGTAGAGATGATGATTGAGATACACGAGGCTGCGCAGCGTCTGCCTCGACGCGTAGCGAACTGCGAGCACCTCGTAGACGTCGTCGTCCATCAGGTTCACCGGATTTCCGTTTGCACGTGTCCTCGGGACCGAGGACTGAGATGTCATACGGTAAGGCAATCTGAGCGCGGTGCCTATGGCGTTGATCGACGACGGATGATCTGTGCGCAAATCTTAAGCCGGACAGCGCGATTTCTAGATCTTCTGACCCGAAGACGTCAATAGGCTGAGCGTTGGATCAGACCGTCCCCGGTTGAATGTATGACAACAATCTCAGGAGGAACCATGAAGTTCGACGACACGCACGACGAGACATATCGCGAGGGCATCGAGATG
>NZ_LZMO01000268.1:0-6575 GCF_001665715.1 Gordonia sp. 852002-10350_SCH5691597 | reverse complement strand
GCTGTACACATCGGCGCCGTGGGCGCGTTCAGACAAGCCGAAGGCCATCACTTCGCCGTCGAGAAGCTGCTGCGCTGCTTTGGTTTTCGCAACCTCATTGTTCGACATCCAGATCGGGCCGAGTCCGAGGATGGTGACCTGTTCGGCATACCAATAGGCCAACCCGTAGAAGCCGAGGATCTCACTCAGCGCAGCGTTGCGGGCGGCGTCCCAGCGTCGATCCTCGTCGCCGTCGGCGTACGCGGCTGGTGTGAGGAACGTCGCGAACAGCTTCTCCTTCTTCTCGAACTCGAGGAAATCGGCGACCCATTCGGCGTTGAGGTCGGCCTGAAGCAGTCGCTGTTTGCCGTAGGACTCGAAGAAGTCGATCGTGGCGCGTAGCAATCGGCGCGTCTCGGCGTCGAACTCCGAGTAGTCGTTGGTCGAGGGATTCAGCAAAAGGCCCATGGGCCGAAGCCTAGCCAGTCAGGGGTTGCCAGGGAAACGTGACTTTGTCGCGTCACACCTCGCGCGCGTTCGCCGAGACGTTGGCCTCGACGAGCATGCGAAGTTGGTTGGCGACCTGGTCGAGTGGCATTGTGCTCTGGGCGGCGCGACTGAGCAGAAGAGCACCCTCCATGCTGGACACGACGGTGGCAGCAAGGTCAGTCGCCGCAGACAGCTCGAGTCCCTCGACCCGGTGGAACCGTTCGGCGAGGATGTCGGTCCAAGACGTATAGATCTCGGCGGCTGCGTCAGCGGCATCGGGTGCGTCGCGGCGACCGAAAGCTGCTGCGGAAACGACACATCCCCCTTCGAAGTCCGATTCGCGTACAAGATCTTTCCAGATCTCGACGAAGGTGCCGAGCGGGTCGTCGGACTCCATCACCGCGCGCAGAACCTCGGTGGTCTCGTCTCCCGCATGCCGGGTTGCGGCGGTGACGAGTTCGGGTTTGCCGCCGGGAAAATTCCAGTACAGCGAACGACGGGCGACCTTGCTGTTTGCGACGATCTCAGTGACACCGACTCCCGCCACGCCGTGACGTCGGACCAACTCGATAGTGGCTTCGATCAGCCGTTCCCGCACACTTGCCACTGACTCGACCTTTCCCGGTCTCGATTCTCATCCGACAGTGACGATATCGCCAGGATGCGCGCACCGGCTCCCGGCACCATGGTCCTACGGTCCGACCCTTGCCCGCTTATACCGATCATGCTAATTTCACTGCTTATACCGATCGGTATAACCGCAACGGCGGGGGCTTCTCTTCGCGTGTGGGAAGGGCAGAGTGTGTCGATTCATCATCTGAACTGCGGAGAGTTGCACCCACCGTCGGCGTGGCTGGCCGAAGGCGTCGGAAGTCTATTTCGTCGGGGGCACGCAGTGTGTCATTGCCTGCTCATCGAGAGCGACGACGGCGTGATCTTGGTGGACACAGGATTGTCTGAAGACCAGACGCGTTCTCCGAGAGAGGCTTTGGGAGCAGACGTCGCGTTTCTGCTCCACCCGTCGACGTCGTCGGCGGTGACGGCCAAAGCGCAGGTGCAGCAGCACGGATTCGACGTAGGCGATGTCCGGCACATCTTCATGACGCACCTCGACGTCGACCACCGAGGAGGCCTCGCCGACTTCCCCAATGCGACAGTCCATGTCAGTCGCATGGAGCTGACCAGCGCTGAGGAACCGCGAACGCTGATGGACCGCCGACGGTACCAAGGGTCCTGGCGGGACGCGCTCAAGTGGGAGATTCATGACACCAGCACCGACCGTTGGCACGGGTTCCCAGTCCTGTTCGACGAGGACATCTCGGTAGGCAGGCTCGTCATGGTCGAGCTACCGGGGCACTCCCCCGGTCACAGCGGGATCGCCATCGAGCACGCGGGGGATGCGACGCACGCCCCGGGCACGTTGTTCCACGTCGGTGATGCCATTCAGCACCGGAACGAGTTGCGTCGTGATGTCGCTACTCCGTGGGGCATTCGCGGCTTCAACACGTTGATGCAGGTGAATCGTCGGGAACGTCTGCGTACGAGAAGTGCACTCCAAGAGCTCGCCACCGGCGACGTCGACGTGATCTGTGCTCACGACGCGCACATCTTCGCCGATCATGCGGCGCCCGCGTGAAGCGCCCCGTGGTCCAGCTTCCCGCCCAGGTGTGGCAGCGGGCCCGCTCCCTGGTGGAGACGAGCCCAGTTGCCGACGCGCACGGGCATCCACAGGCAGTGGTTCCGCGACCGCTGCGGCGTCTCGCTGAGAAGGTCGCCCGCGTGCCGCATGATCCGCTGGAGACCCTTGTCACGGGCGGAATCAACCTGGCAGTGATCACGGCTGTCGGCGATGCGATGGCGACCGCGGGGAGGCCCCGGTCCGCGCTCGATACGGTCTACCGTCAGCTCGCCGCCACACGCCGCGAAGCGTTCACTGCCCGGCTGCCGATCACGACCACAGTGGCAGGGATCGGCGCAGACACCGGCACCCAGGTGCTTCTCGGGATCGAAGGCGGTGATGTCATCGGCGACGACCCAGAATGCCTTTCCCGGCTCTACGACGTCGGTGTCCGACTGATCGGGCTGGTTCACTACGCCGACAACAACCTGGGAACGATCAGCACGTCGGTGACTGGACGCCGCGGAAGTGGTGGCGTGCGTTCCGGGACGAGGCCTGCAGGGCTCACCGGACTCGGCGTCGAGATCGTCGGTGAGATGAACAGTCTCGGCATCGCCATCGATCTTGCGCACGCTGACCGGGCCACGACTCTCGCGGTTTGCGAAACCACCAGCAAGCCGCTGATCTCCTCTCACACAGGCGCCGCGTCGGTGCGGGACTTTCCGCGCTACATCGCCGACGTCGAGATCAAAGCCATCGCCGGAACCGGCGGCGTGATAGGGCTCTGGCCCGCGCGGATCGGGTCGATGGCGATGAGCGATCTCGATGACTTCGCTCAGCACGCCTACCACCTCGCCGAATGCGTTGGCATCGAACACATCTGCATCGGCACCGACAAGAACGGCGTCACGGCGTACGCAGAGGGTTATCGAAACTCGGACGACTTCGTCAGTCTCGCTGCTGCACTCCTGCACGCCGGATTCGGCGAGTCCGATGTCGCCCAGATCCTTGGCGCGAACCTGCTGCGTGTGCTCACCGACATCCTGCAATCCCATCCGTGACCGAGGCGCCGCGTCCTCGGCTCAGAAAGGTTCACCATGATCGATCCCATCCAGAGTGCGTCGGCGCCGCCGCCGTTCGGCCCGTACTCCAGCGGTGTTCAGATAGCGAACGTTGTTCAGGTATCCGGGCAGGTCGGCCTCGACCCGCAGAAGGGTGGCCTCGCAGGCGACACCGCTTACGATCAGACCCGTCAGGCTCTTCGTAATGTGGCGGCGATTCTCGCCGAGCGGGGTCTCGATTACACCGACGTTCTGATGCTCCGGGTCTTCGCAGAGGCACCCGAAGTGTTCACCGATATCAATCGGGCATTCGAAGACGAACTGGCCCAACCCTATCCGGCGCGAACAACCCTGTTCGCCGGACTGCCGCCAGGAATTCTCGTCGAGATCGACGCACTGGCAATCATCGCCAACTAGCCCCACCCCGCAAGCGCCCCATGCAGCATCCGGCCAACTCGACGAGGAGCCACCGTCATGCCTCACAATGGATTTCGATCTCTCACTGCAGCACCGGCACTACTGATCGCGCTCGTGATCGCCGTGCTCCTCAGTGCGTTTCCCCTGACAACCCCCGTCGCCAACGCAGAGCCCGCGCCACCGCGAGATTCCTTCTATGACCGACCCGCGGGTCTCGCGGCAGCCAAGCCCGGGCAGATTCTCCGGACTCGCAAGGTGGAAATCAAAGCGCTGCAACTGGTTCCGGTCAATGTCGACGCGTGGCAGTTGCTCTACCGGACGACCGGTATGAACAGTCAGCCCGACGCCACTGTCACCACTGTGATGGTGCCCCGCGGGCAGAAGCCGCGAAAACTGTTGTCATACCAGGCTGCCACCGACTCGACGTTGCGTGTATGCAACCCCTCGTACTCTCTGACCCACGGTGCACCAATCGACTTCGGCAGTCCCGCAGGGCCGTTGACGCTCGCGCTGCCGGGACTCGAACTGCTCCTCGCAGCCGCAGGCGTCGAACAGGGCTGGGCGGTCGCGATTCCCGACCACGGAGGGCTCGACGCCCGCTTCCTGACACCCCGCCAACCCGGCTACGCGGTCCTCGACGGCGTCCGAGCAGTTCAGTCCTTTTCTCCCGCGGGGACTCGCCACGGAGACCCGGTCGGCATGTGGGGCTATTCAGGAGGCGCGATCGCCACGAGTTGGGCGGTGGAAGAACAACCGGCCTACGCCCCCGAAATCGCGATCTCGGGTGCCGCGATGGGTGCCCCCGAACGAGATCTCGAGGCATCACTGAAAGCGGTCAACGGCGCAGCTACGGCTGGATTGATTCCGATGGCACTTGCCGCGATCGGCAAAGATTCGCCCACATTCCAGGCCGCTCTGCGCCGCTATGTCACCCCGGGTGGCCGAGCAATCGTGGATGAAGCTCGTAATCACTGCGTCGGCCAGAATGGTGTTGCGAATCTGTGGTTCGACTACCGCGCAAACTTGAACAAGCCGGTCGATGTCGTCCTGAACGATCCGGTCATCCGACGCGAGATCCAGGCACGTGGCATCTCGACGCGACGGCCGACGGCGCCGGTCTACATCTACAACGGCGTGACCGACGAGGTGGCAGCGATCAAGGGCACCGACAAACTGGCCCGCGCATACTGCAGCGGAAGTGCCGACGTCACCTACCGGCGAGAGCAACTGCCGCCCAATCCGCTCCCCCAGGTCACCTCGACCCACGGCACGATCGCCGTCACCGGCGCATCGGGAGCATTCGCATGGTTGAAGACACGCCTTTCAGGCGCCGCCGCGCACGCCGACCGATGTGACTGGCGCACCGTACCCAACACCCTGTTCGAGCAGGAATCGCTGAACACCTTCGGCCCGTACATCGCGACCGCTCTGCGGACGGTGCTCAATCAACCTCTCGGGTTCCGATGACGATCGCAGGGGTTGACGACGGACCAACGCCGGTCGGTCGACACGGCTGCTAGCGTCGAACGGATACAGGCCGGGATGTACTCCCCGAACGGAGCATCTGTTCGGGGAGTACATCCCGATCCGCGACGCGACAACGATACGGAGGTCGACCGCGTGCTTACGTGCGATGCATCGAGCGACCCGACCGAGGGAGCGCGGCGCACCGTCACCCTGAGTTTCGACAACGGGCCTACCGAGACCACCTCCTACGTACTCGACGTGCTGCGGGACAACGCTGTTGCAGCCACCTTCTTCGTGGTGGGCAGCAAGCTTCAGGCTGCCGGGCGCGAGGTGCTCGAGCGCGCCCGCGCCGAAGGACATTGGATCGGCAATCACACCATGACGCACTCCGTACAACTCGGCGCGTCAGACGACCCGCACGTGGTGGACACTGAAATCGGTCAGGCACAGGAGTTGCTGGGCGATCTGACCCACCCCGACAAACTGTTTCGTCCCTATGGCCGGGGCGGCGTGCTCGATGGCCGCCTGTTCAGCCCTCGATCAGTGCGGTACCTCGAACAGCGCGAGTACACCGTGGTCCTGTGGAACTGCATCAGCCACGACTGGGACCAGCCCGATCACTGGGTTGATCGATGCCTGGAAACCGTTGAATCCCAGTCATGGTCGTTGGCCGTCCTGCACGACATCCCCAGCGGGGCGATGACTCGTCTGCCCGAGTTCTTCGACAGGGCCCGCCAGCGGGGCATCGTGTTCACTCAGCAGTTTCCGCCGTCGTGCGTGCCGCTTGTGCGTGGAACTCAGCGAGGATTCCTGGACGGACTGATGTCGGGCTGAGCCCTTCAAGGCGGTCCGGCCGTTTCGAGCTCATCATCGACACGATTCGACGTGGTCGGTATCGACGTGCTGTGCGCACTGGCGCGGCGCTTGAGTAGAGCAGCCGTACAGAACCCCGAAAAGGTCTGCACCGCAGTCACATAGATGATGACGGAGTAGATCGATCCGATCCCAGCTGTCACTCGTTGAGTGTCCCTGTTCAGGTGACAGTCACTCAGTGCCGGGCCCGAAGAAGGTACCTGTCATGGTCCGTTCGAGAGTGCCGACGGCCGAGTCCATACTCGCGTGTCCGAGGCCGAAGCTGAGTAGTCCGATTCCCATCGCCGCACCGCTGAATGCGATCATGAGATCCAAATCTTCTGCATCGCTAGGTATCTCGCCGCTGCGGCGCGCTGCGTCGAACATCTCGTGAAGTGTGATCACCAGCGGCGTGCCCACGTCCTCGAGGACCGCAAGCAGGTCTGGATGCCTCCGCAATTCCAATGACATGGAGGCCAGGAACGGCGTGATGGCCGGGCGTCGTCGATGGATGGATGCCGACGCTCGCAACAGCGCGCCGATCTGCCCGCAGAGTGTTGTCTCGCCCGCGATTGCCGCCAGATACTCAGGAAGTAGTTCAGCCTGGGCACTCGCTAAGCCTCGATCCACCGATCGGCTTTTGCGGTGTGGTGAAAAGTGTTGAGCACGTTCGGCCTGGGTGGCGGGCATGA
>NZ_LZMO01000267.1:0-2755 GCF_001665715.1 Gordonia sp. 852002-10350_SCH5691597 | reverse complement strand
GTGGGTCAAGACCGCTGACCAGATCCTCGACTCCATCGCCCACTACTGCGCACGAATTAATGACTCAGAACACTAGATCGCCACGCCCTGATCGTCGGATCTGCTCACGGCGCAGAACCCGCCAGCCTCACAAAGGCAACTCACCGACGCGTCGAACATAGGACCACACGTCGGCGGCGGGCACCCCGAGCCGGTGCGCCGCGGACTGCAGCAACGCACCGAGGAGTATCGACGAGCAGTACTCCCCCGCAGCGGAATCCGTTGAGTGGGTGCGGATCTCATTCCAACGGGTCGGGTTGTGCAACGTGGCGGCCTCGGCCATCATGATCGCTTCGTCGAAGCCCTCGGGGACGTCGCGTCGCTCCGGAGTCTCACGCTCGCACGCACCGCAACATCCGTCGCAGTCCCGTGACCCGTTGTCGTCCGCAGGCGAGATCGCCAGTGCCAGCCTGTTGTCGATCACGGTCACGCCCCTGCCCTCGCCTTCTTGGCCTCGCGCTCGAGTGCGCGTTCGCGGGCGCGCTCGAACTTCTCGACCTTGACGTTCATCTCTTCGAGATAGTCGGCCAGCTTCTCCCGGTACATCTCACCCAGCGGACCGAAATCGTCGCGCTCGAAGATCCGCCACTTACGCAGCACCGGCATGACGACCTCCGAAAGGTGTTGCGGCAGATCGTAGATGCCACCCTTGGCGATCAACACCGCATTGCGTCGGAAGTTGGGCATCGTCGCGCCGGGCATCTGGAAATTCGAGACGATGCTGTAGATCGCGCACATCGCCTGATCCGGAACCAGGTCGAGGGCGCCCGCAACGACGTTGCGATAGAAGAGCATGTGCAGGTTCTCATCGGCGGCCACCCGCTGCAGCATGCGGTCGGCGATCGGGTCGCCGCACGCCTTGCCCGTGTTGCGGTGGCTCACGCGCGTCGCGAGTTCCTGGAAGCTGACGTAGCTGACCGCGAAGAGCATGTCGAAGCTGTGGTCACGCTGACCGTCGTCCTCGGGAAGCGGATTGAACCCCGATGTCATGTGCGCCATGCGGGTCTCTTCGAGTTCCACCGGGTCGACGCCGCGGGTCACGACGAGGTAGTCGCGCATCACCGTCGAGTGGCGCATCTCCTCGGCGGTCCAGCGCCCCACCCAGAAACCCCAAGCGTCGTCCAGGGAGAAGTTCTCTGCGATCACCCGGTGATACGACGGCAGGTTGTCCTCGGTCAGCAGATTGGTGATCATCGCCGCCTTCGCGACGTCGGAGAGCTGCGACTGCTCCGGATCCCAGTCGACGCCACCGAGAGCCGCGAAGTTGCGTCCCTCGTCCCAGGGCACGTAGTCGTGTGGATGCCAGTCCTTGGTCATCTTCATGTGCCGCTCGACCTCGGTCTCACATACGGGAAGCAACTCCCGCAGCAGATCCGATCCGGTCATCCCGGTGTCGCTGGTTGCTGGCCCGATGAGGCTCGTCACTGTCTCTCCTCGTCTCGTCGTCGACGCCGCGCGTGGCGGTGCGTCGTCGGATTGCGCTCGGCCCGACCACCGACCTCCCCCGACAGATACCCACTCTCGCGTGTGACGCAGGGGGCGTGAGTGAGACCAAAGTCCCGAGTGGATGGGGACCGACGTCGCGTGCTCGACTGCGACCTGCGGTAATTTCGGTGCATGCATTCCGAAGGTCAGCCGGCTCCCGCAGCGTCAGATCCCACGGCATCGGTTCCGCCCTCGCCGGACGCGTCAAGCGTTCGCGTCTTTCTCGTCGACGACCACGAGTTGGTGCGTCGAGGTCTGCGTGACCTGCTCAGCACCGCCGACGACATCGAGGTGGTCGGCGAGGCCGCATCGGTCGGCGAGGGTCGCGTCGGCATTCTCGCCGCCAAACCCGATGTCGCGGTCCTCGACGTCCGGCTCCCCGACGGCAACGGCGTCGAACTGTGCCGCGATGTGCGTGCCGCCGAACCCGAGATCCGCTGCCTCATGCTCACCAGTTACGCCGACGACGACGCACTGCTCGCCGCGGTCCTCGCGGGTGCATCCGGCTTCGTGCTCAAGCAGATCCTCGGCCATAACCTGATCGCTGCGGTGCGCACCGTCGGACGGGGCGGCTCCCTGCTCGACGACCGTTCGACCGCAGCACTGCTCGCCAAGCTGCGCGACGGGAAGAACAAGCCGTCCGATCCTCTCGCAGAACTCACCCATCAGGAACGCGAGGTGTTCAACCTCATCGGCGACGGGCTGACGAACCGTCAGATCGCACAGCGAATGTTCTTGGCGGAGAAGACGATCAAGAACTACGTCTCACGTATCCTCGCCAAGCTCGACATGCAACGACGCACCCAGGTCGCGGTGATGGCGACCAAGATCCGCGACGGCAAGGCCTGAGCCACTAGGCGAGCGGCACCGACCAGGTCAGCGTCGTCCCCGACGAACGGCCCGGTGCCACACGAGGATTGGTGACGACGGTGAAGGTTCCGTCGCATTCTTCCGCGCGGCGCGTGAGGTTCTCCAGGCCGCGATAGGTGACGTCGGTACCGATGCCCACGCCATCGTCGGTGATCTCCACCGACAGCACGTCGTCGGCGCTGACCGACACCGAGATGTGCTCGGCGTGTGCGTGGCGCAGCGCATTCGACAGTCCCTCGCGCAGCACGGCGTCGATGTGTGGCCCCAACGTGTCGGGGACAACGGTGTCGACGGGGCCGTCGAATTGCACACTCGGCGCGATCGGCGCGTGGACGGAGAGTTCGGACACGATGTCGAGGAC
>NZ_LZMO01000266.1:0-5847 GCF_001665715.1 Gordonia sp. 852002-10350_SCH5691597 | reverse complement strand
CTACACGGCGATCATCTTCGCTGTCGTCGCCGTCCTGCTGATCTTCAACGATCCCCTGACCATCTTCGGTGACGCAGGTACGTTGGCAGCCTTCGGGTTCCTGCTGGTCTACTTCATGGTGTCGGTCGCGGCGCCGGCCTACCTTCGTGCCCGTGGCGAGTTGCGGCCCAAGAACATTGCGATCTGCGTCGCCGCGGTGGTCTGTCTTCTGGTGCCGACGATCGGGAGCTTCTACGGTGCCACCGGCGCCGGTGCGCTACTTTCCCTACGTGTTCGCGGCCTACATCGTTGTCGGACTCGTCTGGATGGGACTGGTGAGCCTTCGGAATCGGAACGTGCTCAGTGAGATCGAAGCCGACCTCGAGCGAAGTGTCGACATGGGCCACACCGCAGACATCGAAGTTGCGGCGGATACGTCGGACGCGCCGCAGGCGAGCACGACGTCGATGAAAGGTGGTCAGGTATGAGTACGACCTTCGGTGAGTCGAAATCAGAACTCATGACCCGCGCATCGCGAGAGATAGCGCGTAACTTCGCCGAATCGTCACTGACGACAAGACAAAAGGTGGCGATCACGTGTCGAGCACTGTTCGACGCCGGTCATGACTCGGGACTTGCGGGGCAGATCACGGCGCGGGCCGAGGAACCGCACACGTTCTACACACAGCAGTTGGGTCTCGGGTTCGACGAGATCACCGAGGACAACCTACTTCTCGTCGATGAAGACCTAGAGGTGCTCTGCGGATCCGGAATGGCTAATCCTGCCAACAGATTTCACTCATGGATCTACCGTGCGCGTCCTGACGTCGCCTGCGTCGTACACACGCATCCCTTTCACGTGGCGGCCCTGTCGATGCTCGAGGTGCCGCTGGTCGTCTCGCAGATGGACATCGCACCGCTCTATGACGACTGTGCCTTTCTGCCCGACTGGCCCGGAGTGCCCGTCGGCAATGAGGAGGGGGAGATCATCACGGCTGCCCTCGGCGACAAGAAGGCGGTGCTGTTGGCTCATCACGGACACGTGATCGCAGGCGCCAGCGTCGAAGAAGCGTGTTCGCTGGCGATGCTGATCGAGCGTGGAGCAAAGCTACAGCTCGCAGCCATGGCTGCGGGTTCGATCGCGCAACTTCCCGAACGTTTGGCTCGTGAAGCCCACGACTGGACTCTCACGCCTGCACGAAGTCGAGCGAACTTTTCCTACTACGCGCGCCGAACACTAGCGGCGCACCGCGATGTCCTTTCCGATTCCTGAACCACACCAATTTCCGAGGAGCCGATCACACATGTCTGACAGCCCGAGAATTCACGGCATCATCGCCTATCCCGTCACGCCTTTCACCGCCGAAGGCGACGTCGACACCGCGACACTTGCATCGCTGGTGGAGTCGCTCGTTGCCGCGAAAGTTCACGCTATCGCGCCACTCGGCAGTACCGGTGAGGCGGCCTATCTCTCGGACGCGGAGTACGACACGGTCGTCGACACGGTGACCCGTGCAGTCGCACAACGTGTTCCAGTGATCGTCGGAGCCTCGGAACTGACCACCGCCAACGCGATTCGACGAGCAGAGTACGCACAGCAGGCGGGCGCCGACGCCGTCATGGTCCTGCCCATTTCATACTGGAAGCTCAGCGATCGGGAAATAGTCCGGCACTATTCGAGTATCGGGGCCGCGATTGATCTGCCGATCATGGCCTACAACAATCCCGCGACGAGCGGCGTCGATATGTCCCCGGAACTGCTCGTGTCGATGTTCACCGACATCGACAATGTCACGATGGTCAAGGAATCGACCGGTGACCTCTCCCGGATGCTTCGGATCAAGGAACTCACGGGGAGTGAACTGCCCTTCTACAACGGCAGCAACCCTCTGGTTCTCGACGCCCTCGAATCGGGAGCCACCGGCTGGTGCACCGCCGCCCCACATCTGCGAGCCCAGGAGTGCCTCGATCTCTACGCAGCCGTGGCTGACGGGAATCATGAACTGGCGGCGAAGATCTACGACGATCTCGCTCCGCTCCTGCGGTTCATCGTGGCCGGGGGATTGCCGACCACGGTCAAAGCGGGACTTCGGCTCCTGGGCGTCGACGCAGGGGTGCCACGGCCTCCGCTACTGCCCCTCGATGCGCAGGGCGCTGCGGAGCTGTCGGCCATCCTCGGCCACGGCAGGTGCAGCTGACGTCGACGCTCCTGTGGAGGTGGGTGCGCCGGGCGGGAGATCCGTATGACGTTTCGCCGTGGATCGCGGGCCTTCTGTCAAACGGATCGGCGCCGGCTGTGCAGCTCAAGCCCTGAGGTCAGTCGATGGTGGTCGCGTCGAGGGTGGCGTCGCAGCGCGACTGCGTCGCTCTGATCTGTGCGGCGTTCGGGTCGTCGACGCTCCTGATCCACTCGAGCGCATCGTCGACGCTCCGCCCGGTGGCCACGTGCCGCGCCAGGAGGCGTTCATGTCGGATGGCGTCGGGGAGGTCGACGAACCACATGCGGTCGATGAGTCGACGAACGGGCGCCCACGCGCCGTCGAATGCGAGGTAGTTGCCTTCGACGACAACGATTCTCGCCGTTGCGGGGATCAGCGCCGATGCGGCGATCGGCTCGCCGAGGTTGTGGTCGAAATCTGGTGCGTAGACCTCGGTGTCCGGCGTGGCGGCCCTGCGGAGCGTCGCGACGAATCCGTCGACGTCGAAGGTGTCTTGCGCCCCACGTCGTTCGGTGCGGCGGAGGAGGTGCAGCATCGGTGTCGCGAGATGGAAACCATCCATCGGGAGATATCCGATGTGTGCGTCGCCGAGGCGGTCGGCGAGCTCGAGGGTCGCCCGACGTGCGACCGTCGTCTTACCCGCCCCCGGTGGCCCGGTGAATCCGACGACCACTCGGGAGCGGGTGTCCGCGAGGTCGATGATCTCTGCGACCAGCGCCTCGATGATCATGACTGAAACGATACGAGACAATCGACGGGGAATCGACGAGATGGAGTCATCCCGCCGATTCCCTGGTCGTCAGCGCTCTACGTCAATCCCCGACGTCAATCCCCGACGTCAGCGTTCGACGTCGGCACGCACGGTCGTCGCGGCGGAGACGAGGTTGCTTAGCGACGCGATCACCTCGCCCGGTGTGCGGGTCTTGAGTCCACAGTCGGGGTTGACCCAGAGTCGTTGCGGGCCAACGGCCTTCAACGCCGCGCGCAGCGATCGCTCGATCTCCGCTGTGCCCGGTACGCGAGGCGAGTGGATGTCGTAGACACCCGGACCAACGCCGTTCGAGAATCCGACGGCGTTGAGGTCGTCGAGGATCTGCATCGCGGAGCGGGCGGCCTCGATCGACGTGACGTCGGCGTCGAGGTCGGCGATCGCACCGATGACCTCGCCGAACTCCGAGTAGCAGAGGTGGGTGTGGATCTGCGACGAGTCGGCGACACCCGAGGTGGAGAGGCGGAATGCGCGGACTGCCCAGTCGAGGTAGCGCTGCTTGTCGGCATCACGTAGCGGAAGGAGCTCGCGCAGTGCCGGTTCGTCGACCTGGATGATGGTGATTCCGGCCTCCTCGAGGTCGACGGTCTCGTCGCGGATGGCCAACGCGATCTGATCGGCCGACTCCGCGAGCGGCTGGTCGTCACGCACGAACGACCACGCGAGGATCGTGACCGGGCCGGTCAGCATTCCCTTCACCGGTTTGTTGGTCAGCGACTGCGCGTAGGTGATCCAGTCGACGGTCATCGGATGCGCGCGCACGACGTCGCCGTACAGGATCGGCGGCCGCACGCACCGGGTTCCGTACGACTGGACCCATCCGTTGGCCGTGGCGAAGAAGCCGTCGAGCTGTTCGGCGAAGTACTGGACCATGTCGTTGCGCTCGGGTTCCCCGTGCACGAGTACGTCGAGTCCAATTTTCTCTTGCAGCGCAACCACATCGGCGATCTCGGCACGCATCCGCCGCTGGTACTCGGCCTCGTCGATCTGACCCGAACGCAGCGCGGCACGGGCGAGACGGATCGCCGAGGTCTGCGGGTAGGAGCCGATCGTGGTGGTCGGCAAGGGCGGAAGATCGAGCTGCGAGTTCTGTGCGGCGATGCGCTCTGCCGCGGGCATCCGTGTGACGTCGGTGTCGGTGACTGCGGCCAGACGAGCGCGCACTGCCGGGACGTGGACACGCGGATCACTTGCATGCGTGGCGAGCGCCTCGGCGGACGCTTCGAAGGCCTCCCGCTCCGACTCCCGACCGTTGCGCAGTGCGCGGGCGAGCACCCCGACCTCGTCGTACTTCTGCGCGGCGAATGCCAGCCAGCCTCGTAGGTTGTCGTCGAGTTCGTCCTCGGCGTCGAGTGTGTAGGGCACGTGCAGCGTCGAGCAGGACGTCGAAACAGCAAGCGCGCGTGCCGATCCCAACAGGGTGCCGAGGGCTGCGAGCGCCTTGTCGAGGTCGGTGCGCCAGATGTTGCGACCGTCGACGACGCCTGCGACGAGGAGCTTGTCGGCGAGTTCGGGGACCACGACGACCGAGTCGACCGAGCCCTCGACGAGATCGACACCGATGGCCTCGACGGGCGTGCGTGCCAGGGCAGCGAGAGACGCGCCGGGGTCACCGAAGTAGGTGTTGACGAAGAGCGCCGGACGGTCGGTCGCGGCACCGAGCCTCGTGTACACCGAATTGGCCAGTGCGGGAAGGTCTTCGGCGTAGTCGGTGACCAGCACGGGCTCGTCGATCTGGACCCACGCGATCCCGGCCCGAGCGAGTTGCGCGAGCAGCTGCTCGTACACCCCGAGCAGATCGTCGATCCTCGTCAGCGGCGCCGGAGCGTCGTCGCTGGCCTTGGCGAGTGCCAGGAAGGTGATCGGCCCGATGACGACCGGTCGGGCTTCGACGCCGAGTGCTTGTGCTTCCGCGATCTCGCCGAGAACCTTGTCGGGGTACAACCCGAACGTGGTGTCGCCGCCGATCTCGGGGACCAGATAGTGGTAGTTGGTGTCGAACCACTTGGTCATCTCCAGCGGAGCGATGTCCGCGGTGCCACGTGCCGCGGCGAAGTATCGGTCGAGTGGATCTGCGATGCCGTCGAACCGCTGGGGGAGTGCACCGAGAAGGACCGCGGTGTCGAGTACCTGGTCGTAATAGGAGAAGGTGTTCACCGGAATTGAGTCGAAACCGGCTGCGGCCAACTGTTCGACGGTGTCGCGTCGCAGTCCGGCTGCGATCTGGTCGAGCTCGGCAGCGCTGACGCTGCCCGCCCAGTAGCCTTCGATCGCCCGCTTGAGTTCGCGGCGCGGGCCGATCCGCGGCGTGCCGTGCACGGTGGCGGTGAACGGCCTGCCAACCGAATTCGACGCCGCCTCGGCGACGGTGGTGTGTGCTGAATTGATGGACATGAGTTCGTGAACTCCTGCATTCGACGTGGACGGTTCACCGCCATGCAGGGAGAGTCGACGAGCCCCGGGTGGTGTGCAGAAGACACCACGACACGCTGATCGACCTGCGCCCGGTCCACGAGGCGGCGAGCCACCGGTCGCGGCGCGACCGGTACAGGAGGCAGGTCTTCGGACTCGTCGGCGGGCTCACACGCGGTGAGATTCCTAGTGGCCGTCGCTTCCCGAGCTTTCGCCCAGTGCGTGGTGACGGCGGTCGTTCCGACATACCGCTGCGGGACAGTTCCGGATTCTCACCGGATTCCCTCTCATCCGACCTCCGGTGACCGTGGTCGGATTCGACGCCGCGCGCGGGACGGAGGGGCTCCATCACGATTCCCGGCGGGCGAACCAACTGCCGTTGCAGCATAGCGCAGGGCGACGTCGAAGCGATTCCCCGTCGCTGACGCCGTGCCTGGTTCTCTCGGAACCTGTCTCTTATACACATCT